>QKII01000404.1 GCA_003249625.1 Propionivibrio sp.
TCGCGGACCTGAAACTCACGCTGCGCTCCGCGCTGCCGCTCAACCGACTTCGCGCCCGCCTGTCCACAGAATTCAACCATGTCGTCGAACGCAGCGATTTCGGCTTCGCCATGCACGACGCCGTTCGCATCGACTACGAAACCACCGCGGCGCTCTATCGCGACTGGCACGCGGACTGGCCCGCACGGGTCGCTGCCGAGACCCGTTATTTGCGCGAATTGAACCCTGACCTTGTGCTCACCGACGTTGCCTACCTTCCTCTGGCGGGCGCAGCACAAGCGGGCATCCCAGCCTTGTCGATGTGTTCGCTGAACTGGGCCGATCTGTTTTTTCACGTTTTCGGTGATGCACCATGGGCAGCTCCGATCCATAACGAAATACTCACCGCGTACCGCAGCGCTGATTGTTTCCTGCGCCTGACGCCGGCGATGCCAATGCCAGCCTTCCCCAATGCCCGCCCCGTGCCGCCTGTCGCGGCGCTGGGAGCAAATCGCCGTGACGAGTTGCGTTCGCTGTTGAACGTGCGCACTGACGAACGGATCGTGCTGGTCGC
Organism: Propionivibrio sp.; assembly: GCA_003249625.1. Next base: position 554 of record QKII01000404.1, read on the forward strand.
TTTTGGCGGATTCGACAAGGCAGTGGGCGCCGACCGCTGGCCGGTAACGCCGGGCGTTCGCTGGCTGGTTCCGGCGAGTTGGGCAACCGAACGCAGCGACATGACGGCACTCGAATCGCTCCGCATGAACTTCACCGACCTGCTGAGCAACGTAGACGCCGTGCTGACCAAGCCTGGCTACGGCACCTTTACGGAAGCAGCATGCAACGGCACGCCGGTACTCTATGTCCGCCGCGACGACTGGCCGGAGCAGGACTGCCTGATCGACTGGCTGCAGGCAAATGCCCGTTGCGGCGAGCTTGACGAGAGCACCTTGCAGAGTGGGTCGATGCGCTCGCTTCTCGATGCGCTATGGACACGTCCGGCCCCGCCATTGCCGCGCCCGGATGGCGCCGCGGCCGCAGCCGAAATCATCGCTGAGCAGCTTCTCTCCCGTAGTTGAGCAGGCCAGCCTTCAGCTCCAGCAGATCGAGCGGCGCGAACGGCTCGAGGCGTCGATCGCGGATCTGGCCATCGAGCCTGACGACGCAGGTACCGGACGAACTGCGGATGGTCGTGCCCTTGACCGAATAGTGCCGCTCCGCGGCACCAAGGCGAATATCGATAAGCAGAGGATCGCCCTTGTGCAGCGACGGCATTGCCGGGTCGCCACTGTCCAGCCGGAGGCGCAGCTCGGCATCGGAAATATCCACGATCGTACAGCCCCCGGAAAATTCAGCGCCCGGAACGAACAGTGTGGCAGGCACGCTGGTGCGCGTGCGCGGTTTCCGGCGCTGATCGGTAACCGACAGTGTGCTCAATTCCGGAGTCAGCAGCACCAGATTCATCTGTGCATAGGGACCGTCTTGCAGGAGGACCTGTTTGGCCACCTCGGTATCAACGGTGGAGATCCCCTTCATGCCGGCGTTGGAAATCAGGGAAATGGAGTTGCCGGGGCTGAACTGACCATGCCGGCTGATCTGGGCACGGCGCTGATAATCGAGCTTCTTCTCCAGATCCGACGTATCGGGAACGAGGATCTGGAACTGCCGGACAGCCTCAACCGGAATCCGCGCGCCAGTGTCCTCGGCATGGAAGCTGACGGGCATGCCATCCGGATCGGCCTCGATGGATTCCATCGAATAGATGAAATGGTGGTTAACCACGTAGCCGACGACCAGCGTATCGAGAACGATGTCCTTGTTGAATTCCGGGTAGTAGCGCAGCTTCTTGCCGATCGGGAAAAACTCAAGCAGCGTGCGTATCCTGCCGAGTTCCAATCGGGCTGACGAGGCGTGGACGGGGTGCACGCTCTGGGCTGCACCCACGCGCTTGCCAAAGAGGAATTTCAGCATTTTCGCCTTTCCGCGTCAGGGATTCTCCAGCCTCGAACTGTAGCGCGAAAGCGGCTCGCTCGCCTAGCCAGGAGCGCTCTCCGGTGTTTCGTAACGGGCGAAACGAAAGCGTGATTTGCCACTGCTCTTGGCCTCGTACATCGCCTCATCAGCCAGCCGGATCAGCTCGTCCATTGTCAACGATGACGCGTCGTCGCAATAGGCAATACCAATGCTGGCGCCGATCCGGGCCTGAGCCGTTTCGCCAGGCAGATCGAACGGTCGGGCGATGGCATCGACAAACTTGCCGGCGACCTTCGCCGCAGCGTCCGGCGAGCCCAGATCGTGCAACAGCACCAGGAACTCGTCACCGCCCAATCGAACCACGACGTCGCTTTGCCGAACGTGATTTTCAAGCAGGCGGGCGACGGCGATCAGCAACACGTCGCCGGCATCGTGCCCAAGGCGATCGTTGACCTGCTTGAAGCCGTCCAGGTCAATCAACATCACGGCAATTGCCTGGCGCGGCAGGCAATTCATCAGGTAGTCTTCAGAAACACGTTCAAAGCCGCGCCGGTTGAGCAGACCCGTCAAGGAATCCTGTTCGGCGATCTGGTGCGCTCGAGCCAGCGCATGTTTGCTCTCGGAAATATCGTTGGCGATGCCCTGAACCAGAGATGTGTCGCCATCCAGCGGCGTGAGCACGATCTGAAGCCACCTGTTTCGCCTGCCGGGGATCGCAAACTCGGCCGTGGCGGGCTGGAATTCGTCGATGACCCGCCGAATCAGCGCCGGCAAATGATCATCCTCAAGCAGTTTGGCCAGATTGACCGGCGGCTTGCCGCTCGCCTGAGTCTCACTGATCGGCAGCCCGAGCGTCAGCGCCAACCACGGATTCCAGTCACGCAACACACCCTCGCTGTCCAGCGTGAAGATGCCGGTCTCCGCGTTCTCGAAGATCAATCGCCATTTCTGTCCCGCCGCCTGATGCTGGGCGCGCAGATCGCGTTCCGCTCGAAGCGTCCCTCGCATGCGCGCGATCAGGTTGTTCACGTTCCATGCCATCAGCGCGATTTCGTCCCCCCGCCGCTCGTGAATGGAAAGCAACGAGTCACCGAATTCTGTGTCTATCGCCTGCAACTCGTCCGAGAGTTTCTTGATCGGCTGAGTGACGTGGCGGGTAATTGCCCAGATCAGCGCCAGGGTTATGGCGGCAATCACCGCAACCAGCATCACGGTGACGAACCACGACGATTCGCGTGCTGCCTCGGCAATTATGTCTACCGCGGGGAGTAGTTCAATCTGGCCGACAACCTCACCATCGCCAAACGGCGAATAAAGGGGATAGCGCAATGGCTCGACCTTCTGGAGCTCGTGGTTCTCCGCCTGCCTTCGCCGGACCAGCTCCCGCCGGTCATCACTGATGACGATGTGGGCAATCGTCCGATTGGCCAGCAGACCGGAGGCCACCTCCTCGGCGAGTCGGGTATCGTGAGTATAGGCGGCGATGCTGGCCGTACGCTCGACGACCCGAATCACGGCATTGAGGCGCGAATAGAGAAGCTTGGTTTCCCGCTGCTCGGTAATCGTCAGCATGGCCCACACCGCAAGGATGCCAACAAGCACACCGGTAGCGACGATCAGCAGCGTGGAACGCAGGACGAGGCTGCGATTGAAGCGTTCCCGGAGGGAAGGCAGAAGTCTATTTTTCAAGCCTGAGCACCACCCGAACTCGCTTATCCACCTTGTCTTCGCTGATATAGGCGATCGCGTTGCGCTGGCGTGCAACACGTTCGAGAGCGGCCTCGTCGCTGAGCAACAGCATCGGCGGCAGAGTTTGCCCGGAGAACTTCAAACGGGCCCAGTAGGCATCGATCTCAGCGACGTCACGATCGAGCAGGGTAAGGTAGAAACGCGCGCGCATTGGCTCGACATCGATCATCGCCACCGGGTCACCGCCCGGCATGCTCTTTGATCGCCCCGTGTAGTACTGGATCACCTGAGAGCGTGACAATTGCGTCAGTCCACTCTGCGGATTGGCGATCACCACCAGCCCCGTTGCCTGGGCCGATTGCGATGCAAACAGGCACGCACCGGCGATGGTGTACGCGGCTGCGCAAAGAAATACACTGGCTCGCCGTATCATCAGAAAACGTAGTCCAGCGTGAGCGTGAATACATTGGCCTGGCGGTTACGCAACGACAAGCCGTCGTCGTCGAGCTGCATCAGCGATCGCTTGGCCTTTATGTGATCAAGCTGGAACTTCAGTGCCGTATTGCGGGCGACTTCGTAACGCACTCCCAGACCGAAGGTGTACTCATCGTCACGCAGCCGGCTGACAACCTGTTGATAGTGAGCTGAAAGTGGCGCCAGTGCCGCCACGGACGGTAGCGTCAGCGGTCGATCAACCGCCTTGATGATGCTTCGCGAATAGGAGATGAAGGGTTTCCACTTACCAATGCGGTAGGCCGCCGTGTAATCACTCATCCAGCCGTGATAATCGGGAAACGCCTGGTAGTCGAGCCAGGCGACCACCCCTTTCAACGAATACGGCCCGCGCTCCCAACTGGCAGCAACACCGCCGAAGCGGATTTTCGACGAACCACTGATTTCATCGGCCCGCTCGCTGGCCTGTGTGATGCCATACATGCTGCCGACACCGCGCAGCGTGCTGGCAAACGAAGAGAACGTGTCATCGTCGGGCGCATGTATCTGCGCCAACGTCGCGGAAAGCATCAGTTCGTGCGTGCTCCACTCGTAGGTCGCACCCAGCGTCGTTGCCGTGGGAAGCTTGTAGTAGCTTATCAAAGCCGTATCGCCCCGACCACGGCCTCCGTAAACCTTGAACCAGCTCTGACCGGGACCAAGGTCGTGGCGGAAACTAAGCTCCGCACCGTCATAGGTGTCGAAAGCAATCAGGCCGTAGATCAGTGGCGCCGGACGCACCGTGGTGAACGCATAGCCAACATGGCGCGAATCGCCGTCAAGGTAGAGATCCATGCCGAGCCGGCCGACGCGTAACACGAAATCATCGTTCGGCGCGTATTTGGCAAATCCCCAGGTCAGCGAGGGGTCCCAGTCGCCGTCGGCGCGCTGGCGGGTAACACCCTGTGCCATGACCGACCAGTCACGACTGAGCCGGCCATCAATCTGCAGCCCGGCCGAGGAGTCGACGCCAGTACCCAGTGTGCCATTGCGGACGCCATCGGGTTGCTCGATGCTGCGACGAAAGCGGAAATTGTCTTCCTCGTGGTACGTGAGACCGAGCGTACCAAACCCGCTGACACGCCAGCTTGCTGCGCCCTCCACCGAATCTCCGGAAGCCTCGGCTACCGCAGCAGAGGTCAGCGCAAACAGGACTGTACAGGCTACAAACAAGCGCCTTGACGCAGGTTTTATCGAATGATCCATACGTTTACCGGGAAGGGCCGAGGGTCAACAAGTAGCACCAAACGGCACCTTGATCAATAACGGCCGCGAGACAACGGAACGCACGACGTTCCCGACAGGTCAGAGCAGGAAGCCAAACAACTTCAGCAGGTTGGCGGTTTCGTGCAGAGGCAACCCCATCACGCCGCTGTAGCTGCCGGAGAGATGTTCGACAAACATGCCGGCGTGCCCCTGGATACCGTAGGCACCGGCCTTGTCCATGGGCTCCCCACTGGCGACATAGCGCCGGATCTCTCCATCGTCCAGGGTACCGAAAGTCACGGCGCTGATTGAAATAGCGGTTTCGATCCGCCCATCGAAAGCAATCGCCACGGCGGTCAAGACCTGGTGACTGCGCCCGGAAAGGCGGCGCAGGATACGCTGCGCGTCGGCAGCGTCGAGCGGCTTGCCGACAATCTCGCCGTCAACTTCCAGCGTTGTATCGGCAGCCAGCACGGGTTGCGGCATCAGTCGCCGCATCTGTACCGTGCGCCAGCCGTGTTCCGCCTTGGCGCGGGCGACCCGCTCGACATACACCACAGGGGCTTCGCCGGCGTGTGCGGATTCATCAACGTCATCGTCCTGCCTCGGTGGCTCGCGGAAGAACAAGGTGTCGAACTGGACACCGATCTGCGTCAGCAACTCGCGCCGGCGGGGGCTGCGCGAAGCGAGATAGATGCGTGGATTGCGGGTATCAAATGCCATGTGGGTCAGCCTTCGCGATGATACGGGTGGTTCCTGACCACGCTCAGCGCGCGATAGAGTTGTTCGCACAGCACCAGTCGGGCCATCGCATGCGGCAGCGTCAGGCTGGAAAGGCGGATCATCGCATCGGCATCCGCCTTCACCTCCTCGTCGATTCCGTCCGCGCCACCGATGACAAACGCAGTATCACCGCCCTCGCGCATCCAGTCCTCGAGGCGTTGGGCCAGTTTCATCGTCGTCAGGTCAGCGCCACGCTCGTCGAGCACGATGGTACGAGCGTAACCCTGCAAAGCGCTGCGCAAGCGGACCTTCTCGGCGGATAGCAGCTGTTCGCGCGTCTTTCCGCCGCGCGGCTCAGGCTTGATTTCCACCATCGACATGGGCAGTTCGCGGGGCATGCGCTTGATGTACTCCGCACAACCCGCAGCGACCCAATCGGGCAGCTTGTGGCCTACCGCGATGATCCCAAGTTTCATTGATTCAGGCGCCAGCAGACACCGCCCGGCGCACACGCTCCGGCCCCTTGCCGCCCCACAACTCTTCGAGGTTGTAATAGCTGCGGATCGCCGGCTGCATGATGTGCACCACGATGTCACCAAGGTCCACCAATACCCATTCGCCTCCCTCCTCGCCTTCGGTCGAGAGGATTTCGCCGCCGGCCTCGCGCACCTTGTCCTCGACGTTGCGCGCCAGAGAACGGACCTGCCGGTTGGAGTCGCCGCTGGCAACGACCAGACGTTCGAACAGCGGCGTGAGTTTGGCTGTGTTGATGACTTCGATGTCCTTGCCCTTGATGTCTTCAAGGGCCGCAACGACGATTTGTTCCAGTTGTGCAGCTTTCATTGGCGATTCAGTTCTCCGTGTAGAAATGGTATGTGCGGATGTGCTCCAGCACGCAATCAGGCGCCAGATAGCGGGCGCTCGAACGATTGGACAGCAACGAACGAATCCGGGTTGCCGAAATATCGAGCGGGGTCATCGCAAAGGTGACGATGTTTCCCGCCGGGCTCGCCATCAACCGCCGTGGATCGGCGCACACACGCTGCCGGAAAACTTCCGCAAGCTCTGGCGGAAGGTGCTCCGCCTCGACGGCATAGCCCGGGCGATGGGCCACTGCGACATGGGCCAGTTCGAACAGCCTTTGCCAACGGTGCCAGCCAACCATGCCGGCAAATGCGTCGGCACCGACAAGCAGCACCAGTGGTTGTACCGGTCCATAGACGTCAGAACGGCGAAGACGTTCGAGGGTCGGAACCGTGTAGCTCGTCTGCTCCGCGTCGACTTCCGCTGCGTCGAGTTCGAAGCGCGGATTGCCGGCGATGGCGAGGCGCACCATGTCGAGGCGTTGCCTGGCGCCGACCTGCGGCGCGTCACGCAAGGCAGGCTGGCCGGCGGGAATCCAGCGCACCTTTGCCAGCCCCAGCGTATCGGCCGCTTCCTCGGCGAGGCGCAGATGGCCGAAATGCACCGGGTCGAAAGTGCCTCCAAAGATGCCGATTGCGGCGTCAGGCGACATCACGCAGATTGCCGAAGACGTCGCGGTAGCTGACGTAAAAACTGGCATAGACGGTTGGCAGCAATACCATGCTGAGCGCTACGGTAAACATTGAGGCCACCGAGCCACCACCGCCAAGGGCGCCGAGTACGCGTGGCACGAATACGCCGATCGTGCCAACGGCGAGTGAATAGGTGAGAAAAGCGCGCCAGTTGCGGGCGGAGGCGACCAGGCTGAAGAACAGCGACTTGCCCGCCGACATGTCATGCCAGGCGGTCAGCACCGGCGCAAACCAGAACGCCATCATCACCGGGACGAGCAGCACGATCGACAGCTGGGCAGCAATGAACACCGACGTCCCGGCCAGCGACTCGGGGTCGGGCATTTCGCCAATCACCAGCATGCGGAACAGGACACCGCCGTCGAACAGCGCAGAGAGACCGAGAATGGCCATGCTGGCGACCACATAAATGGCCCCCAGCGCGAGCAATGCCTGCAGGTTGCGGTGAAAACCGGAGAAAAGCACCTGCGGCGGCATGGCGTCGTCCTCGTCGATTATCCGGCAGGCGTTCATCAGGCTGACCGAGAATGCGGGAATCAGCACGAAACTGATGATCTGCCCGAAGTACGGGATGGCCGATATGACCGCCATTGACAGCCAGTAGCCGAAGACGAGGAAGGTGAGCAGCACCGGCTTGCGCCGGAAGATCGCGAAACCTTCGATGAGCCAGCGCAGGCCGCGGCTGGCCGGAAGTGTCAATACTTGCATGGGGTTACAACGGATTAGTGAGCAACGAAAACGTCCTGATAGGACGCGTAGAGCGTACCGGAAACAACCGGGACAAGCACCAGGAAACCCAGACCAACGGGCAACGCGGCGAAGAAAGTCAGGACGAAGAGAATCAGGCCAAGAATCAGGAACGGCAGGATGTTTTTCAGGCAGGCGTTGAGGCTCGCCTTGCAGGCATCCACCGGCGGCATGTTGTTGAAGAACACCAGCGCAGGCGCGAACCACATGGCCATCCACAACGGCACGAGCAACAACGACGAGAGGAGCATGGCCAGCAGCGAGCCGCCCACCATGACACCGAGGCCGGGTGCCCCGGCCATCATCATCCCGCCGGCGACCGAACCGCTGAACAGGGTAAAGACGACCAGGTTGATCACCACCATCGCAGCCATGAAGATCAGCCCGAGGAAAATCAGCGGCGTCGTGCCAGCGCGGAACCCGGCCGCCATGTCTTGCAGCTCGACTGTGCCGGACGCACTCGCGCGGTGGCACATCGCCAACAGGCCCGCACCGACAACGGGGGCAAGCAGACAGGCCAGCAGCGGCCCGGCGAACCAGACGGCGGATAAGGCGAGGAGGCCGACGATCAGGATGACCGCCGCTGCAATCCAGACACCGGGGTTGGCCAGAAAAAACCCCCAACCGAGGCGCAACCACTCGAATGCGGCGCCTGCGCCGACATTACGGCTGCGACCGTCGAACGCCGGCGCGGGAATGGGAAACGGATCCATGCCGAAAGAGTTAGGCAGCCACGCGGGTATCAGAAGGTGCCGATCACCCACTGAGGAACGCTCAGCCCGGGCGTGCCCGGACCTTCCTGGCGCACGAACGAGCCCTCGCCGGTCGGGTCGACCAGGATGTACGGCGCACCCCGTGTCGGCGTCACACGGATCTTGTACAGACGGCCGTTGACCCGGTATTCCTCGACGGTGGCACCGTCGCGCTGGCGGATCGTGACCTGCGGCTCGATGTCGTTGTCAAGCGGCTCGACGACCGGCGGTTTGGGATCGACGGCAGCCGGCTTGTCTGCAGGAGTCTGGGCCGATGCCGCTCCGGCCACGACGGCCAGGGCGAAAAGGAGGGGATATGGGCGGCGCATGGAGAAAATCCGGGGGCAGAGAGTCCGGATTGTATTACAGATTGAGCAGCATCTCCCGCTCGCTGGGCAGCGGGGCGAAGCCGCGTGTTTCGTAGTGTTTGAAGATGGCCCCGACGATCTCTTCCGGCGTATCGATGACCTGGATCAGATCGATATCCTCGGGGTCGATCATGCCCTCGCTGACCAGCGTGGCGCGGAACCAGTCGACCATGCCGTTCCAGAACGGTTTGTGCACCAGGATGATCGGTATTTTCCGCGCCTTGCCTGTCTGAATCAGCGTCAGCGCTTCGAGCAGTTCGTCGAGCGTACCGAAGCCGCCAGGCATGACCACGTAGGCGTCGGCGAAGCGTACGAACATGTACTTGCGCGCAAAGAAGTGGCGGAAGCTCTGCGAGATATCCTGGAAGCCGTTGGAGCGTTGTTCATGCGGCAACTGGATGTTCAGCCCGACGCTCGGCGACTTGCCGTGGAAGGCGCCCTTGTTGGCCGCCTCCATGATGCCCGGGCCGCCACCGGAAATCACCGAAAAACCAGCGTCGGAAAGCTGCCGTGCGATTTTTTCCGTGAGCTGGTAGTAGGGCGAATCAGGCGCCGTGCGCGCGCTGCCGAAGATCGACACCGCCGGCCGGATTTCGGCCAGCCGCTGCGCCGCCTCGACGAACTCTGACATAATGCCGAACACCCGCCACGCCTCATGCGAAGCCGCGAATTTCGCGGCAGCCGGGTCCGCCAGGTGCGGAATCTTTCCTTTTTCGGTCATCGTTTTCTTCTTTCTTGAATATGCCAACCCTGCTGCTGGTCGACGGATCGTCCTATCTCTATCGCGCCTTTCACGCCATGCCCGACCTGCGCAATACGCAGGGTGAGCCGACCGGCGCCATCTATGGTGTGCTCAACATGCTGCGCCGCCTCGACAGCGACACCAAGGGGCAGGACGTAGCTTACAAGGCCTGTATCTTCGATGCCAAGGGCAAGACCTTTCGCGACGACTGGTATCCCGAATACAAGGCCCACCGGCCGCCGATGCCCGACGATCTGGCGACGCAGATCGCGCCGATTCACGCGTGTATAGAGGCCTCCGGCTGGCCGATCCTGATGATCGACGGTGTCGAGGCCGACGACGTGATCGGCACGCTGGCCCGGCAGGCCGCGGCACAGGGCATCCACGTCGTGGTGTCGACCGGCGACAAGGATCTGGCGCAACTCGTCGACAAACACGTCACGCTGGTCAACACGATGAGCAACGAAACGCTCGACGAAGGCGGCGTGCTGGCCAAGTTCGGCGTGCCACCGGCGCACATCGTCGATTATCTGGCGCTGATCGGCGATACGGTAGACAACGTCCCGGGCGTGACCAAGGTCGGACCGAAAACCGCGGTCAAGTGGCTGACACAGTATGGCTCGCTCGACGGCGTCATGGCCGCGGCCGGCGACATCGGCGGCGTGGTCGGCGAGAACCTGCGCAAGGCACTCGATTTCCTGCCGCTCGGCAGAAAGCTCGTGACCGTATGCTGCGATCTGCAGTTGCCGGTGCAGCCGACCGAACTCGCGCCGCGCCCGCCGGACCGCGAGAAGTTGATCGAGCTGTTCACCCGCTACGAGATGAAGTCATGGCTGAAGGAGGTCAGCTCAGGTGGAGACGCGCAGGCGGCCGCACCAGCGAAAGCGGAGGCCGCAACTCCGGCATCGCTGCTCCCGACACCCGAACGCAACTACGCAACGATCCTCGACTGGAGCGCCTTCGATGCCTGGCTGGCAAAGATCGACGCCGCACCGCTCGTCGCGGTCGACACCGAAACGACCAGCCTCGATTCGTTCGCGGCGCGCATCGTCGGCATTTCCATCGCCGTTGCTCCCGGCGAAGCCGCCTACATCCCGCTGGCGCACGACTATGCCGGCGCGCCGGAACAGTTGCCGCGCGAAGAGGTGTTGGCACGGCTGAAACCCTGGCTCGAATCGGCAAAGCACGCCAAGATCGGCCAGCACCTCAAGTACGACGAGCACGTCTTCGCCAATCACGGCATCGCGCTGGCCGGCGTCGCGCACGACACCCTGTTGCAATCCTACGTACTCGAAGCAGGCAAGTCCGGTGTGCGCGGGCACGACCTCGGCCAACTCGCGCAACGCCATCTCGGACTGGAAACCATCGCCTACGAAGACCTGTGCGGCAAGGGCGCCAGCCAGATCGGTTTCAACCAGGTGGACGTTGCCAAGGCGGCTGAATACGGCGCCGAGGATTCCGACCTGTGTCTGCAACTGCATGACCGGCTCTTTCCCCAGATCGCCACCAGCGAAGGGCTATCGCGCGTCTACGGCGAGATCGAGATCCCGGTGCGCGAGATCCTCTTCCGCATGGAGCGCAACGGCGTGCTGATCGACAGCGACCTGCTCGCGCAACAAAGCCACGAACTCGGCAAACGCCTCGTCGAACTCGAACAACAGGCGCATGAACTGGCCGGGCAGCCATTCAACGTCGCCTCGCCGAAGCAGCTCGCCGAGATCCTGTTCACCAAGCTCGGCCTGCCGGTGAAGAAGAAGACGCCATCGGGCACGCCATCGACCGACGAGGAAGTCCTCTCGGAACTGGCCTTGGACTACCCACTGCCGAAAGTGCTGCTCGAATCGCGTCAGCTTGCCAAACTGAAGGGAACCTACACCGACAAGCTGCCGAAGATGGTCAACGCACAGACCGGACGCGTACACACCAGCTACGCACAGGCGGTGGCCGTAACCGGGCGTCTGGCTTCCAGCGATCCCAATTTACAGAACATCCCGGTGCGCACCGCCGAGGGTCGGCGCATCCGTTCGGCGTTCATCGCCCCACCGGGCGCCAGCATAGTCTCCGCCGACTATTCGCAGATCGAGCTGCGCATCATGGCGCACCTCTCGGAGGATGCGCGTCTGACAGAGGCCTTCGCCCACGGCGAGGACGTACACCGCGCGACGGCAGCGGAAATCTTCGGCGTCACGCCGCTCGAAGTCGGCCCGGACCAGCGGCGCGTCGCCAAGGTCATCAACTTCGGCCTGATCTACGGCATGAGCGCCTTCGGCCTTGCCCGCCAGCTCGACCTCGAACGCGCCGCCGCGCAGAGCTACATCGAGCGCTACTTCGCCCGCTATCCCGGCGTGGCGAAGTACATGGAGAGCACGCGCAACACGGCGAAGATCAACGGCTACGTCGAGACTGTCTTCGGCCGCCGTCTGTGGCTACCCGACATTACCGCGGCGCAGATCGGCCGTCGGCAGGGCGCCGAGCGTGCGGCGATCAACGCGCCGATGCAGGGCACCGCTGCCGACCTCATCAAGCTGGCGATGATTGCCGTGCAGCACTGGATCGACCGGCAAAAGCTTCAAACGAAGCTGGTCATGCAGGTACATGACGAACTGGTGCTGGAAGTACCC
>QKII01000415.1 GCA_003249625.1 Propionivibrio sp.
GCTGATGTCCTGATCAGTGGAAAGATAATGATATCGGTAGCGATCGACCAGCAACGGCAAGCGTTCCTCCGGCAAATCGGGCGCGATATGACGCAGCGCCTCGGACAAGCCCAATCCAATCACATGACTGGCCTGGTCATCAGACGGTTCGGACAAGCCGAGATCACGACAAGCCACCTGGATCGAGCGAACGATCGACGCCGTCGAGTCGAACAACGTCCCGTCCCAATCGAAAACGAGCAAATCAAATTTTCTGTCCATAATCCTGACACTCTTTTTGCGACAATGCTTTCAAGAAATCGCGCAACGCTATTGGCAACGGCGCCTCCTGCGTCATTTCAGCACCGCTCGCCGGATGAGGAAACCGCATTTTCCAAGCGTGCAGGAACATGCGCTTCAACCCTTCCTTGTGAAGCGATTTATTTGACGCGAAATCACCGTATTTATCGTCCCCGGCAATGGAAAAACCGAGATGGGCGCAGTGCACCCTGATTTGATGCGTACGCCCGGTTTTCAATTCGGCCTCCAGGAGACTGAAATGTTCCCAGCGCGCCACCAGTCTGAAAATCGTATGCGAAGGCTTGCCCTCGTCCGAAACCCGGACCCTGCGCTCGCCAGACTCCGTAAGGTATTTGAACAGAGGGAACTTGACGTGGCGGACTGGATCGGGCCAACGCCCATTGACCAGCAACAGGTAGCGCTTGTCGGCGCCACGGGAACTCCCTCCGCCATCACGAAACATCTCGTGCAACGCCTTGAGCGCGGAACGCTTCTTGCCGATCAGCAACAAACCGGACGTTTCGCGGTCGAGACGATGGGCCAGTTCCAGGAAGCGCGCAAGCGGTCGCTGTCTGCGCAGCGCCTCGATCACGCCAAAGCTGACCCCGCTCCCGCCATGAACGGCGACGCCCGCCGGTTTATCGATCACCAGCAATGCCTCATCCTCGAAGAGGACCGGCAAGTCGGTCTTCATTTCCGCGCCGGCAACAATTTCCTCACGCTTTGTGGCGACGCGAATCGGGGGCACGCGCAGGATATCGGCCCCGGAAACCCTGGAGGACGCGTTGACGCGCCGACCATTCAACCTGACTTCACCACTGCGGATAATCCGGTAAATGTGGCTCTTGGGCACGCCTTTGCAGACGCGTAGCAGGTAGTTATCAAGACGCTGCCCGCTATCTTCTTCCGATACTACGAGCTGAGTGACATTGTCTTTGCTTACTTCGGCCAATTTGAATATACTGATCGCGATTTGCGTCTCGGGTTGAAAGAGGCGCTGACCCGTGAGACCTTCAAGCGGCGCCGATTCTCTTGTAATTGCGACGCACATTCCGGCAGGCTTCAGCAGCTTCTCTTGCACCAACTTGTGCAGGGTCAATCTGCGCAGATCACCTGGTTAAGTACGCTCACCAAAAGTAGCGATACTACTTGATTTGCGTGTGCCAAGCACGTTAGGACCGCCCCGAGCAGATTCCCGGCACCTGTTGATCAGGCGCCCCAAAGAATTGACCCAGCGAAGCAGACTTGTGGTTACAACAACGGAAAGCCAATGACCGGTAACAACAACTAATTCGACGCTGCCTGCAAAAGGCGCTCCCCACGTAAAGAACGCACGCGGGAGCCCCACTCATGAAGCGCATGCTTTTCAACGCGACACAGGCCGAAGAACTCCGTGTCGCCATTGTCGATGGTCAGAAGTTGATTGACCTCGATATTGAATCGGCCGCCAAGGAACAAAAAAAGAGCAACATTTACAAGGCCACCCGCATCGAACCCAGCCTCGAAGCCGCCTTCGTTGATTACGGCTCCGAGCGCCATGGTTTCCTTCCCTTTAAGGAAATCTCTCGTTCCTATTTCCAGCCGGGAGTAGAGGCCGGACGCGCAACCATCAAGGAGGCACTGCGCGAAGGTCAGGAACTGATTGTTCAGGTAGACAAGGATGAAAGAGGAAACAAAGGCGCCGCGCTGACGACGTTCATCAGCCTGGCGGGACGCTATCTGGTCCTCATGCCCAACAACCCGCGCGGTGGCGGCGTATCCCGCCGTGTCGAGGGCGACGAGCGCGCCGAATTGCGCGAAGTCATGGATCAGCTCCAGGTTCCCCAGGGAATGAGCCTGATTGCCCGTACAGCCGCCATTGGACGCAGCGCTGAGGAACTGCAGTGGGATCTCAACTACCTGCTGCAACTCTGGAAAGCTATTGATGGTGCAGCCAGCCAGCAAAGTGGCGCCTTCCTGATCTACCAGGAAGGCAGCTTGGTCATTCGTGCCATCCGCGACTACTTCCAGCCGGACATCGGCGAAATCCTGATCGACACTGACGACATCCACGAGCAGGCGTGCCAGTTCATGGCACATGTCATGCCGACAACTGTCAATCGCATCAAGCGCTACCGTGACGACGTTCCACTCTTCTCGCGCTTCCAGATCGAACATCAGATCGAGTCTGCCTATTCAAGGCAAGTCAACCTGCCTTCCGGCGGCGCCATAGTTATCGATCACACCGAGGCATTGGTATCGATCGACGTAAACTCCGGCCGGGCGACCCGTGGTTCGGACATCGAGGAAACTGCGCTCAAGACCAATCTTGAAGCGGCCGAAGAAATATCTCGTCAGTTGCGGTTGCGCGATTTGGGCGGCCTGATCATCATCGACTTTATCGACATGGAAAGCCAGCGCAACCAGCGCGAAGTCGAAAGCCGTTTGCGCGAGGGATTGCGCCATGATCGCGCGCGGGTCCAGACCGGGAAAATCAGCCGCTTCGGGCTAATGGAACTGTCGCGTCAACGGTTGCGGCCCGCTCTCGCCGAGACGAGCTACATTCCTTGCCCCCGCTGTTCAGGCACCGGCCACATCCGCAGTGCCGAATCGGCCGCGCTGCACATCCTGCGCATCCTTGAAGAAGAGGCAATGAAAGACAACACGGCCGCCGTGCACAGCCAGGTTCCCGTCGATGTCGCAACCTTCCTCCTCAACGAGAAGCGCGCCGACGTTCAGGCAATCGAACTACGGCACAAGGTCAACATCCTCATCATCCCCAACATCCACCTCGAAACGCCGCAACACAGCATTGTTCGGCTGCGTCATGAGGAACTGAATCTGGACGACCTGCAGCAACCTTCCTACAAGATGGTTGACATGCCGGCAGAGGAAGCGGATCGGAACACCAAAGCCAATGGCGAGACCAAGGCTCCGCGTCAGGAAGCCGCAATCAAGGGCATCACGCCGGAACAACCGGCTCCGGTGGTCAGCGAGCGCCCCAAAAAGGCGGCGGAAGCGAGCGCGACGAGCTTCATTTCGCGAATCATTTCGTGGTTCCGTGGCACGCCGGAACCCGTCCCGGAGGCAAAACCGGAGCGCAAGCCGCGCAACGGGGGCCAGCGCGACGGTCGCCGTGGCGGCCGCAATAATCGCCGCGACGAGGACCGCGAGCCGCGCCAGCCGCGCGAAGCCCGCGAACCCAGGGAACCTCGCGAGCCCAAGCAGCAACAGCCGGTGACGCGCGAGGAAGGGCAAAAAGCGCGAGAACCGCGGCGTCAGCGCGGCGAGCCACGCCCGGAACGCAAGGAGAAAGAACAGCAGCAAGCTGCCGCTGCGGCTGAGGCGAAGCAGAATGTCTCGCCCACACCCGAGAACGTCGAAAAGCCAACCGAAGAAGGGGCGAGCGGCAATTCCCGTCGCCGTGGGCGCCGCGGTGGCCGCCGCGATCGCGGGGAGCGCACTGAAAGCAACACCCCGGAGACTCCGGTCAGCGAAACCGCAGCCGCCACGCTGTCCGTTGAGCAGGCAACCGTCGTTGCCGCCGCTGCAGGCGTAGTTGCCGCCGAGGAAGTGAGTCCGCCAGTTGTCGCTGAGACAGTGTCCGAGCCCATCGCCACTGTGCAGGAATCTACCGGCGTCATTTCGGAACCGACGGCTGAACTACCAGTCGTTGAACCTGTGGCTGCCATCATTGAAAGCGTCAGCGCACCTGAGGTTGTTGAAGTCGCCGCCGCAATCCTTCCTGAAGTTCCGGCCGAGGAAACAGCACCTGTCACCAAGGAAGAAAAAGCCACGGTGGAAGCAGTTCAAGCCGAACCGCTGGAAAATATCCAGCCCACCCCGGCGCCAGTCGCCCAGGCATCGGAGCCGCTCGTAGTGGCGCAAGCCGTCTCGATAAGCGAGGCACTGGAAGCCGGCGGACTGGTGATGGTGGAAACCAGCGGGGAGAAGATCCAGACCTGGCAACCTGAAGTCGTTGAAGAGGAAACGCCACGTCCGCGCCGCCGCCGTCCGGCACCGGTCGCCGTGGCGGAAGAACCGCTGGTGATGGTCGAGACCAAGCAGCCGTAACCGGTCTTTTCACGCAGAACATCGACGGGGCGCTTTGCGCCCCGTCGTCATTTCAGCACAGCCTGTTCCTTGTCTCTATTCCCGCGCGACGTCCTCATCGTGCTTTGTCGCACCAAAGAGCAGTTCCTTGAGCCTGAAAAGTTCGTCGCGCGCCGCAGCTGCTTTCTCGAACTCGAGATTCTTCGCGTAGTCGCCCATTTCCTTCTCCAGCCGCTTGATCTCGCGTGTCAGCTGTTTTTCGTTCATGGCCGTATAACTGGCCTGCTGCTGAGCTGCCTTGAGTTCCTTCTGGCTGGTTTCCGCATCGTAGACGCCGTCGATGATGTCCTTGATCCGTTTCGACACCCCCTTCGGCGTGATCCCGTGCTCCGCGTTGAATTGCAGCTGCTTGGTTCGCCGACGCTCGGTTTCCTCCATCGCCCGGCGCATCGAATCCGTGGACTTGTCGGCGTAGAGAATGGCCGTGCCGTGAATGTGCCGCGCAGCCCGTCCGATTGTCTGAATCAAAGAACGTTCGGAGCGCAAGAAGCCTTCCTTGTCCGCATCGAGAATGGCCACCAGAGAGACTTCCGGAATATCCAACCCTTCCCGTAGCAGGTTGATCCCGACAAGCACGTCGAATTCTCCAAGGCGCAGGTCGCGGATGATCTCGACCCGTTCGACGGTATCAATGTCCGAATGGAGATAACGGACGCGGACACCGTGTTCTCCGAGAAAATCGGTCAACTCCTCGGACATGCGCTTGGTCAAGGTCGTTACCAGTACCCGTTCGTCGCGAGCCACCCGCAAGCGGATCTCCGAGAGCAGATCATCGACCTGGGTCATCGCCGGCTTGACGAGGATCGTCGGATCAACCAGACCGGTCGGGCGTACCACCTGCTCGACGACTTGTCCCTGATGCGTCCGTTCGTACTCCGCCGGGGTTGCTGAAACGAATATCGTCTGCCGCGCAAACGCCTCGTACTCCCCGAATTTCAATGGACGGTTATCAAGCGCGGATGGCAGCCGGAAACCATAGTTAACCAGATTTTCCTTACGCGACCGGTCACCCTTGTACATCGCCCCGATCTGGGAGATTGCCACGTGCGACTCATCAATGAAAACAAGCGCGTCGGACGGCAGGTAGTCGAGCAGCGTCGGAGGCGGCTCACCGGGCTTGCGCCCGGACAGATGCCTGGAGTAATTCTCGATACCCTTGCAGAATCCGAGTTGGTCGAGCATCTCAAGATCGAAGCGCGTGCGCTGCTCGATACGTTGCGACTCGACCAGTCGCCCCTCGCGGTTGAAGAAATCCACGCGATCACGCAATTCTTCCTTGATCGCCTCGATGGCGCGCAATACCGTCGCCCGAGGCGTCACGTAATGGGACGAGGGAAACACGGTGAATCGCGCGAGTTTGCCCTGCAAATGCCCAGTAAGCGGATCGAAAAGCTGCAAGCCGTCTATCTCGTCGTCAAAAAGCGAAATACGGATTGCATGCTCAGCGTGCTCCGCAGGAAAAACGTCGATCACGTCACCGCGCACGCGGAAAGTCCCGCGGTGGAAATCGACTTCGTTGCGCTCATATTGCATTTCGGCGAGTCGCTTGATGACTTCCCGCTGCCCCATGCGGTCACCGACCCGCATGGTCAGGATCATCTTGTGATACTCGTCGCGGTCGCCAATGCCGTAGATGCATGACACCGTGGCCACGATCACGCAGTCACGCCGCTCAAGCAGACTCTTGGTTGCCGACAGCCGCATCTGCTCGATGTGCTCGTTGATCGCCGAGTCCTTCTCGATGAACAGGTCGCGTGCCGGAACATAGGCCTCGGGCTGGTAATAGTCGTAATAGGAAACGAAATACTCGACGGCGTTTTCCGGCAAGAATTCGCGGAATTCGGAATACAACTGTGCCGCCAACGTCTTGTTCGGGGCCAACACCAGCGCCGGCCGGCCGGAACGGGCGATCACGTTGGCCATCGTGTATGTTTTTCCGGAACCGGTCACCCCGAGCAGTGTCTGAAACGCCAAGCCATCGTCGAGTCCCTCCATGAGCAGACGGATCGCTTCCGGCTGATCACCAGCCGGCTCGAACGGCTGAAAGAGGTGAAACGGCGATCCCTCGAACATAGAAATTCTTCTGTTTTCAGAACTAGTTGCGGACGTATCCGAACGATTTGAGTTGGTCATCATGCTAGAATTTTACGTCTATACGTTTCCTTCCCGCGTTCACCTGATGATTCTTTCCGAGAGTTTTTCTTAAGAGAATCACGCGCCCCCCAGATTTCCTTATTTTTCCCTTTTTCTTTTACCAACTTGAGTGATCTGTATGACTTCTTCGATCTTCTCTGCCGTTGAAATGGCACCCCGCGATCCGATTCTCGGACTTAACGAAGCGTTTAACGCTGACGCCCGCACTACCAAGGTTAACCTGGGAGTCGGTGTTTATTTTGACGATAACGGCAAAGTCCCGTTGCTTGACGCCGTCAAGGTAGCCGAGAAGGCTCGCCTCGAAAGCATGCCCAGCCGCGGCTACCAGCCGATCGACGGCCTGGCCGCTTACAACCAGTCTGTGCAGGCGATGCTTTTCGGCAAGGAATCACCCCTCCTTGCCGAAGGCAAGGTTATTACCGCCCAAGCGCTCGGCGGCACTGGCGCCCTGAAGGTTGGTGCCGACTACCTCAAGCGCCTGCTGCCGGAGGCGACCGTATACATCAGCGACCCCAGCTGGGAAAACCATCGTGCCATCTTCGAGACTGCCGGGTTCTCCGTTGACGTTTACCCCTACTACGACGCAACGACCCGTGGTGTTGATTTCGCCGCAATGAAGGCCTGCCTGAAGACCCTGCCGGCGCGCTCCATCGTTGTGCTGCATGCCTGCTGCCACAACCCGACCGGTGCCGACCTCAATGAGGCACAGTGGAAGGAAGTCATCGAGGTCATGCAGGAACGCGGGCTGGTTCCGTTCATCGACATGGCCTATCAGGGCTTCGCCGATGGCATCAAGGAAGACGCCCTCGCGCTGAACCTGTTCGTTGCCTCCGGGATGCAGTTCTTCGTTTCCACCTCGTATTCGAAGTCGTTCTCCCTGTACGGTGAGCGCGTTGGCGCATTGTCGGTCGTCACCGCATCGAAGGATGAGTCGGCGCGGGTGCTCTCGCAGATCAAGCGGATGATCCGTTCCAACTACTCCAATCCACCGACCCACGGTGGCGCCGTTGTGGCAGCCGTCCTGGCCAGCGCCGAACTGCGGCAGATGTGGGAAGCCGAACTGCTCGGAATGCGTGAGCGAATCAAGACGATGCGCACCAGTCTCGTCGAGAGATTGAAAGCCAATGGCGTGAGCCAGGACTTCTCCTTCGTGATCAAGCAGCGCGGCATGTTCTCCTATACCGGACTGTCCGCCGAGCAGGTCGCGCGCATGCAGAGCGAATTCGGGGTTTACGCGGTAAACACGGGCCGCGTTTGCATCGCCGCCTTGAACTCGAAGAACATCGACTACGTCGCCAAGGCCATCGCCGCCGTGCTCTAAGCAGCACGATCGGGGCTGCTTCTGAAAGGCACCGCCACCTCACCGGGGCGGTGCTTTTTTTACGACCTTCAGTTTGTGCCTGCCTGTGCCGACGGAGAGGCAAGCGTTCCGCCAATCGCGACAGGAACCCTTGTTTGATTCACACTACCCCGCATCTGCAATTCCAGTTGCCCACTAAGGTCGCCCTCTTTCGAAACACTAACCTGACCGGTCGATTGCATCAGGCCGGAATTCATCACCAATCCGAAGAACCGCGATCTGTCCGGCCCGAGTTTCATCCGTCCCGACAATTTCTCGAATGCGGTTACTCCTCCCTGCACGGGCGAGCCGGAAACACGCCGAGCCGCCTCGACCAGATCCACGCCAGCCACATGGCCACGTTGCACCGAAAACTCGCCTTCAGCGCTTAAAGATGGAAGCAGCGCGCTCCAGCCATCTGCTTCCCCCGAGAAACGCAGTTTTCCCGCCACATCTCCCTGAAGCCGTTTTCCAGCCCCCAACGCGTCGAACAACCGTTCTGTGTTCACTCGTTCAAAGCCGATCTCGCCCTCGATATTGGGCTTGTCACCGGAACGAATCAACGCGCCCCCCTTGATCGCGCCGTCGAATACCCGTAAATCCGCGCCCCTAATCGCCAGCATGCCATCTTCCAGTCGCCCCTTCATACCGGCCGAGTCAAAGACAATCCGACTATTCTGGAAAGGCTTCCAAGCGTAGGCCTCGATATCGAGATCGAGCGCCTTTCCGGCCGGGCGTGCAACAACAGAAAGACTCTTGTCAGCCGAGCGAATGAGCAACGACTGGAACTGCCCGTCCTTATCACGTTGGATTTCAGACTCGACGTCGTTGAGAACAAGGCTACCGAAAGTCATCGTGGCTTTTTCGAAACGGATCTGTTCCACACCCACCCTGCCTGAGGGGCTAGACAGCGACGAAAGCATCTCAGGCAATCCTGCTATTGCGCCGAGAGGCAGCGCAAGCTCGCTCAGGACCGCACGCTTGAAATTCAAGCGTGTCGCGAAAAGCGTCGTCACATCGGGAAGAAGCCGAATCTCACGAATGCTGAATTCATCCGTCTTGCCATCACTCGCACCGATTCGCACTCTCTCCAGAAACAATCCTTGCGCAGGGTAAAACTCGACGCGCAACGCGCCCACCTTCACCGGCCGACCGAGCGAACGGGCAAAGGCTTTTTCCACATCGGGTAGAAAAATATTGAACGGAAAAACAACGCTGGCAACAAATGCAATGGCAGCCCCCCCGACGAGAAACAGCAACACGACCGTCGGCCAAGCAAGATGGGTACGCGCTCCTCGGCGCAGAGGTTTAAGACGGACGGACTCTTCGTCAAGATCATGCTTTGCACCTGCCCAAAAGGACCCGATGTGGGAAAAAAGCGATGGCCTCGGAGTCTTTTCCGACTTTTTCTTGCGCCGTGATGCGGGTTCCGAACGCACTGTCTCCGACGAGCCGTCTGCCGCTTTGTGTGCTTCACTGTCATCCGGAGCCAGAGAAAACTGCGACGAAGAAAAGTCAATGGCATTCGGCGTCGCATCGAATACCGAATGCATTGAAATAGGCATATCCGAAGCCTGAGATACCTGCTCGGTTGACGCGACAGGACGCGATTGCTGAAAGTCAGGGTAACTGCCGTTCCTCCCCGGCGTCAGGAGTTGTGCAGCTTTTTCCTGAGCCGCCGATCGGATCGCCTGCGCCACCCGCTGACTCTCCTGCCAGAGCGAGTCGTGCTGTTCCAGTTTTGGAGTAATGAGACCACCCTTTTCCAGTTCCGACAGCGCATTTTCGGTCAACTGGGGATTCCCCGTCTTTCGACTCAGATCGCCAACGGACGACTGCCCGTCAACGAGGATCAACACCATCCGCACATTGCGCTGAATGACGCGTGTCCGTTGTTGAATCGCATCTTCACCCGCGGAGGTCTTGACGTAGATAAGGTTTTGATCCATTTTTTACCAAAAAAGTTGACAAGAAGTGAGTGAGTTTCTATACTGCGCGCTTCGTTGTTCCCCGATAGCTCAGTCGGTAGAGCGCCGGACTGTTAATCCGTAGGTCCCTGGTTCGAGCCCAGGTCGGGGAGCCAAGAAACACAAGGGGTTGCAAACAATTGCAGCCCCTTTTTTCTTTTGTCTTTCAGGTATCGTGGTCACTCGGCCCGCCTCGAAAATTGATCCGCGCATCATATATCAGTTTCTGTCAGTTTCTTTTTCACCGGAAGGCAACTCTGCCCTTGCTGTTGCTTTCTTCACTCGGTACCGCATCGCCTTCACGGGCATCCAGCATCATGATTCATCAATCGTTTCCGTCGAAATCACTTGAATAGATGTTTGCACGGGACGATGATACCGGTTGTCTCCCGGAACGTATTAGTTGTTATGTAGTTGAAATCTTGATGGCTCGTCCAGAAGGGCTTGTTCTCAATTTTCGAAAGGGTTCGGCATGCCTTCCAATGTAGTTCTCCAGCACCTCAAAAAACACGGCCAGCTGCTTGACAGCGAAATCGCGGCTTCGACAAAGCTGTCGATCGATCAGGTTCGTTTGGCGATCGACGAACTGTCCCGCCTTGGCGAAATCTCGCAGTGCGCTGTCACACGATATAAAAATGGCAAGCCGGTCGAGGGTGTACAGTGCCGTATTTCCGGCTACTACCCGCCTGCCGCACCGGGGCGCAAACCGGCCCATTGATGCATTGAGGACTGCTCCCGACGTGAGGATCACGCCCCGGGAGCATCGCCGCACATCATGGTGATGGCGGAAAAAAGCCGCTGCTATTGCCTGCAAACAAAATCAAGCGCATCCGCAGCAAAGGTTCCCGGCACGACCGGGCTCCATTCGGAGGGTGTCTGACTGTCGGATAAAACCCGGCCGCGCGCAAGCGGCTCGGTATAGTGCGTAAAGGTGAGCGTCCGGAGGCGCTTGTCCCGGCAATCGTATTCCATTGCACCGTGTATTGAACGCGCTCCGTTCGACAAGGGTTCGCTGTACGCGACCAGTGCGAGCACGTTGCGCGTATCGCCGTTGACCTTGATGGTCTGCGGATCTACGAACAACGAGATCCCCCCGCGACTCACCATTTCCTCCCACCCGGCAAACACCGGAGCTGCCATGACAAGCGCTATTACGGGAACGATTTTCTGCATATGACGCACTCCTAGGAAATGGTCACCCGGCGAACACTCGCCAGAAAACCACTTCTTTGACCACGACAAGCGGCGCGGAGTTGCGTTATCGGCTACCGAAAGCAAATTGCCTGTTTTTGCAGCATGGAGAAAAAACCCTGAAAAGACAAAGCGCTGGAATACTTACCCAAAGCTTATCCACAGAGTTACCACGGTTATTTGTGGGGAAAACGCCAATAAATCCTAAGGAAGCGGCAATCAATCGCAAACCGTGGCGAAAGACTGCCGCCAGCTCGCTTCAGGCGTAGGCCGGTGAAAACGCCTGCTTCTCATCCACCGGACCACTCTCCTGCCAGTAAGGGGACAGCTTCCGCAACTGGGCAATGATCGGTGGCACGGCGGCAATGACGCGATCGATTTCCTCCTCGGAGTTATAGCGCGACAGCGAAAAGCGTATCGTGCCGTGCGCCGCAGTGTAGGGGATGCCCATGGCGCGCATCACGTGCGAGGGTTCGAGCGACCCGGAGGTACATGCCGAGCCCGACGAAGCGGCGATGCCCTGCTTGTTGAGCAACAGCAGGATCGCTTCGCCCTCGACGTACTCGAAGGCGATATTCGCCGTGTTCGGCAGACGATTGGCCGGATCCCCCGTAACAAAGGCGTGCGGCACCTGCGCCAGGATACCGGCTTCAAGCCTGTCGCGCAGGCGCTTCACTTCGCTGTTCTCGAATGCCATGTGTTCCAGCGCCAATTCGGCCGCCTTGCCGAGTCCGACGATCGAGGCCGAGTTCTCGGTACCGGCGCGTCGACCGCGTTCCTGGTGACCTCCACGCAGCAAGGGGCGATAACGCGTGTTGCGTCGGAGATACAGGACACCAATTCCCTTGGGCGCATGAAGCTTGTGCCCCGAGAGAGAGAGCATGTCGATCTTGGTGCTCTTCAGATCGATAGGAACCTTTCCTACCGCCTGCACGGCATCGGTATGGAACATGGCGCCCACGGCACGCGCCATCCGGGCCATCTCCTCGACCGGGAACAGCGTCCCCGTCTCATTGTTGGCCCACATGACGGAAACGATCGCGGTACGTGGCGAGAGCAACGACTTGTACTCATCCATATCCAGCCGACCCTTTTTGTCCACCTTCAGGCGATGGATGACCACGCCCTCCTTTTCAAGGTGTTCGCACAATGCCAGGATTGCCGGGTGCTCGACGACCGTAGTAATGATCTGGTTGCGTTCCGGTTGCGCCTTGAGGGCCGAGAGGATCGCGGTGGAATCGGACTCGGTACCGCATGACGTAAAGATGATTTCGGATTCGAATTCCGCGCCGACCAGCTTCTGCACGGCGACACGCGCCTCCTTCAGCCCCTGCGCCACCTTGTTGCCAAAACTGTGCATCGACGAGGCATTGCCGAACTGCTCGGTGAAGTAAGGCAGCATCGCCTCGACGACCGCGGGATCGCAGGCCGTTGTCGCGTTATTGTCGAGATAGATCGGGTTCATGGCCTACCTCCGCGCCGGCATCGCCAGCAAAGCGGCCGGAAGCAGTTGTACGAATTCGCCAAGCGCTTCGACGAGTTGCGCCTGGATGCCCGAAAGCGTGGCCTGCTCCATCATGCAGCCCTGGCATGCACCCTTGAGGTTGACGTAGATATTCTTGCCGTCGATCTCGACCACTTCGATGTCGCCGTGGTCGCGCTGCAACATCGGGCGAATTTCCTCGATCGTCTCCTCGATCTTGCGCATGCGCTGGAAATTGGTGAGACGCGGTTTGGCAGCAGGCGCCGCTGGTTCCTCGATTTTCGTGACAGTGGCGGAAGGCGACGAATGAAACGTAATGGGCTGCGCGGTCGGCGAGGTTGGTCTGGGCGAATCAGCCAGTGCGGGCGGCATCGGCGCAGTGCAGCGTTCCGCCGAGACGTTGGCCAGAATTTCCTCGATCCCCTCGTGGCAGCTGCAACAACCGCCGCCGGCCTTGGTGTAGTGGGTCACCTGCTCGACAGTCGTCAGGTTGTTGGCGCGCACGACATCCTCGATCAACACCGAATCGACAGCGAAGCACTTGCAGACCATCGATCCTTCCTCATGGTCATCCACCCAGGTTTCGCCACGGTAGTTCGCGATAGCGGCCTGCAGTGCCTCGCGGCCCATCACCGAGCAATGCATCTTCTCGGGCGGCAAGCCGTCGAGATAGTCGGCGATTTGCTGGTTCGATACCTGCAACGCCTCGTCGAGCGTCATGCCCTTGACGATTTCTGTCAGCGCCGACGATGAGGCGATCGCCGAGCCGCATCCGAAGGTCTGGAAATGCGCATCGAGAATGCGCTCGCTCGCGGGATCCACTTTCAGCATCAGACGCAGTGCGTCGCCGCACTGGATCGAGCCGACATCGCCGACGGCATTCGCGCCGTCCAGCGGACCGGCGTTGCGCGGATTGAAGAAATGTTCGCGGACTTTTTCAGTGTAATCCCACATGATGCTGCTCCTTTGATCCTGGTCAATTCACAAGATTGCGGGCCAGAGGCTCATGGCCCGCTCTACTGCTGATGCGTTCAGCGCTACCTACGCCGTTACCGGCATGGAGGAATAGCTGTAACACGCCTTCGGACAGACACGGCCACAAGCGCCACAACCGATACAGTCGCCCGCATTCTTGAGGGTCATGACGGAGGCGGTATCGTCCTCGTCGTAATCCTCGTCTTCGAGTTCCATCTCCTCGCCGCGATCGATCAGATCGAGCACGTCGCGCGGGCAGACCTTGTAACAGCGACCGCAGCCGATGCACTTCTTCGGGTCCAGTTCAGTCACGAACTCCGGTGTCCAGGCGGTTCCGTTCAGGGTCAAACCAGTGATGTTTTCCATCTTTTCTACTCCTCAGTCACAAAGGTTGGCGGCCAGCCGCGCATTGGCTTCGGCCCAGTTCTTACAAGCGTCGTAAGTCGATTGCGCGATTGCCGGCAGTTCCGCATAAGCCGCCGGCAGACGATCCTCGACGAGGTCGTGGAGCTGTGCGGCCCATTCGCCGGCAACGCGCTTGAGGCGCTTCACTTCCTTATCCAGCTCCTTGCGGTCATCCGGCGTCATTTCCAGTACTCCTACAGTCCGGCCACATCAGGAAACTTGCCGATGATTTCGAGCGCTACAGCCAGATGCTTGTCGGCCTCGGTCTTCATCTTCGACAGGCTCTCGAAACCAAATCGATGGGCGTCACGCAAGGTCCTGTCGAGAACCACCAGCTTGCCCACGGTAATCAGCACGCGCCCGAAACCTTCGTGACTCAGGTGCACCAAGGTAACTGCCATCAGCCCGCACTCTTTCTCGATCATCACGGCGATCCCGTTGTAGAACGCCTTGACACAAGCCACAGTGCTTTCATCCGGGTCACCGATGACCGGAATCTCGGTCACCGATGACCGGAATCTCGGCCTTTCGCTCCTTGGTCAGGACAAAGGGTTCCAGAAGACTGGACGATGGCTGACCGTCGTACTGGCCGTAACTGTCGAGCGCGCGCATCTGACGCACCATCTCGCGGATGAAATCAGTCTCAAGGATCGGATCGGCGCTCGTTGCAGCAAGGGTGGTCGGGCTCATGAATAGTCTCCGGATAGATTGATGGGATCGCTGTCCGATCGACGAGCGGGAAAGTGCGCGTGCCACAAGAACGCCAGAGACAAGGCCAAGAAGGGCCCCCAATACCGCAGCCACGTCGCTTGAGAAAACGGCGCCCGAAAGCACGGCCCCAAGCACGAGCCCAACGGCTGGCAGCAGGTAGCCGAGCAGTGCCGCCAAGGCAATCGAGGATTCCGGCAGCGTCAGTGTGATGGGCTCGCCGGGAGCCACCGGCTCGTCCAGCAGAACCGAGACAAGCTGCCCTTTGGCGTCACCACGGCACAGGCCGGAGCCGCCTCCAGACGGACTTGCGCGGTCGTTTCTCCTCGCAGGGTTTCGACTTCAACCACGACACCGGCACGTTCGACACAGGTATTCATTCGTCCCATCCCTCCTCGGCCATCCTGTCGAAACGCGATGCATCGGAATCCCGACGCAAGGCCTTCTCGATCCAGCTGACGCCGCCGTCACGCACCGAGCGGCGAAGATCATCCAGCAGCGGCTCAATGTCTGTTTCTTCCTCCAGCCGGATCGGTTGAATCCCCGCAGCCAGAAGCTGGCGCACCGCTGAGCCGCCGACAGCCAGGCAGTACGTTGCAGCACAGCCGCTGAGCGCGGTGATTTTCTCGGCCAGCTTGTTCTCGTTGCCGTCCATCGCCTCCTCGGGGAACTCCACGACCTCCACCAGTTTCGCGCGCTCACCATCGACCGCGTAGATGGCGAAACCGACCGATGCGCCGAAGTGCTGATCGACCGCAACACGGTCAGAGGAGGCAAAGGCAACCTTGAGCACGCTCGGCACCTCGTCAGTGGCAGACCACGCCAGCGCCAGTTTGCGGCCGCACGGGTGCGGACACGTCGTTGGATCTGTAGATGGATCGGTAGGCAGGAATGTCATGGTGCTGCCCCAAGAAAAGGTTAGCGATATCGAACAAGGCTTGCCGCGCCAAGCGGTAACCGGACCAGCCGCGCGCGTACCCGCCGACCTGGTCGTACAACGGAAAGCCGGCGCGCAACAGCGAAATACCCAGACGATTGGCAACCTCGACACCGTGAGAATTGCTGACCAGCAGCTGCGCGCCATCCATTGCCGCAGCCTTCTCAAGATCGTCCAGATCACCGATGCGAACCGCTTCGCACTGCACGCTTTCGAGCACGTCGGCCCGCGCGGGCGCCACGGCCGTCACCACCTTCGCGCCCACGCTCACCAACAAATCGGAGAGCCCCTTGAGCAGATCGGGTTCCAGGCCAAGTGCAACGCGGAGGAATCCGGTCATGAAGTGCGTATCGACCATCGCGTCCTGCAGCTGCGAGCGGTGACGCTCAATCCTGGCAGGCACGGCCACGCCGGATATGTCGGACAGTGTTTGGGTAAATCGGTCGCTGGCGTCGAGACCGATCAGATGATCGAAGCGATACGTTGGGACGCCGGTACGCGCCTCGAGCCGGTCCGCTGCCGAACCGATCGAACGACCGATGACCAACGTAGCGATCGATTCGCCCATCGCTGCAATCTCCGCCAGCGGGGAACCGCCCAGTGACAGCGGCGAATGCTGCTTGTCGATCAGGTGACCGTCGAGCGAGTCGCCGATATCGGGGACGACCACTGGCCGCAGCCCGAATGCCTCGATCCACTCTTTGATCGCCTCGATATCGCCCGGCGTCAACATCGAAGACGCCAGCACATTAACCTGACGGTGCCTCCGCCCCACGTTCCGTGTTTCAGGAACGAGCGTGTCGATGATCGCATCGACTGCCAAGGCAAACCCACTCTCGAAACAACCGGTGAAATCGGGCGTATTGACCGGAATGACAGCCGTAGCCGCATATTCCGGATACTTGGCGCGAAACTCCCGTACGAGGCGGTGAATATCCGTGCCCTGCGTTTCGGAAAGACCGGTCGTCGTCAGGCCAATCACATCCGGCTTGTTCTTCTCGCAGATCGTCTTGAGACCGACGATGACGTTCTCATCGGCATTCATCACCGTCGCAATCTGATCCATCGCCGTTGTCTGCAGCGGGATCGGCTCACGAAAATGACGTACAAAAAAAACCTTCCCGAAGGCGGTACACCCTTGCGCGCCATGCAGCATCGGCAGACTGTTGCGCATACCGAGGAAGGCCAGCGCGGCACCGATTGCCTGGCTCGCCTTGAGAGGACTGACGGTCAGTGCTTTGGGAGTGCGGATGATTTCAGCCATTGGAATATCCTCTTGATCAACCGACCACCGGCTCGCCGGTGCTTTGATGGGCGGCCCACGGCGCGGGCCTGCGTACGGCGTTCCAGACAGGGTTTTCGATCGTCAGCGTCAGCTGCCGCGCCATTTCGAGCATGCCGGCGTAACCTGCGTAGGCGTACTCGCGCTCCTGATTTACGTCGAGAAACGGAATGCGCGCCTTCATTGCGGTGTAGAGGTTGCGTCCACCCGCGATCATCACGTCGGCGCCTTTCTCGTTGAACACCTTGAGCAGGCCGGCCGGGTTGCCATCGTCAATCATGTGCGCCTCTTCGCCCAGAAGGTCGCGGATACGGTCCTTGTCGTCCTCGGTCGACTTGCGCACACCGGTCGCCACGACATCCATCCCGAGATCGCGCAGAGCCGAAATGATCGACCACGACTTGACGCCACCGGTGTAGAGCAAGGCACGTTTGCCGGCAAGCCGCTCTCGCCAGGGCGCGAGTTGCGCGTAAGCCTTGGCTTCCTCGCGAGCAATCAGCGCTTCGGTACGCGCGGTCAGGTCCGCATCGCCAAGCAAGCGGGCAAACTCGCGCAAGGCGTTTGAGGTATCGGTCACGCCGTAGAAACTGCCTTCGAAGTACGGGACGCCCCACTTATCCTTTAACTGACGCGCCACGTTGAGCAATGCGTTCGAGCACACCACCATCGACGCCTTGGCGCGGTGCATCGTCTGCACCTCGCGGAAACGTGCATCGCCGGACAACGAACCGATGATACGCAGCCCAAGCTCGTCGAACAGCGGCGCGACATGCCAGAACTCGCCACGGATGTTGTATTCGGCGATCATTGCCACGTCGTGCACCTTGATGCCTGGACGTTGCGCCGATTCGGGAACGGGATCCGGC
Organism: Propionivibrio sp.; assembly: GCA_003249625.1. The sequence goes on from QKII01000415.1 coordinate 17,679, forward strand.
TCGCGGGTGCCGATCACGTTATCAAACATCGTCTGGCCGGCAATCCGGTCGCCGAGTTTCTTGGAACCGTAGAATCCGGCCGCATCGACCGGAATCACCGGTACGCCCCAACGTGCGGCGGCATCCTTGCACAGCGCCGGCAGGTCCTCGCCGATCATTGCCGTGACGCAGGTCGCGTAGACGAAAACCGCGGCGGGTGAATACGTATCGATTGCCTGCTTGATCGCATGGAAGAGTTTCTTCTCGTTGCGTCCCATCACGATGTCCTGCTCGGACAGGTCGGTGGTCATCCCCAAGCGGTGGAACGCAGGGCCGGAGGACCGGGTGCCACGGTTATCCCAGGAATCGCCGGTGCAGGCGATCGGCCCGTGGACGATGTGAGCCACATCGGTGATCGGAAACAGTGTGATCTGTGCGCCATCGAACGGGCAACCGCCAGCGGTGGCACCAGGCTTCGGGCGCGTACAGCCGCCCTTGGCCTTGTTCGCGTTGTTGGCGCAGGCGGGTTCGTCGATCAGCAGGGCGATGTCGCTGGTTCTCATGATGGGCATCCTTTCGCCCTTCCCTATGCAATCGCTGTGCCACGCCTTGAAGCCCCTGTTTTCCTGACTTGTCGCCGTTCTCTTTTGTGGCGATCGCTACAGAGCACAGCAACTCCGTCTCCTGATTTGTCGCGAACACAACATCGTCGCACCGAAAACTGGCGTTTTCGTACATGGAAAGAGTCTTGCTAGGTAAAAGCCACCGCCGCCACCTGACGAGGAAGCTTCATGAACATCGATACCGATCTCAGCAACCCTCCGCTGGCACTCGCCCGCCATCCTGAGGATCCCGCCACGCAGGCCTTCGCCGGCGTCATCGTGCAATCCCTTCTGGCGCGCCGCCAGCCCTTGATTCGCGGGCTGAATGATGACGGCTTCCGCATGCTGGTCGACGCCTATTTTCCCGGTCTCGAATACAACAACGGCAGGCCGGGCGAAAAGGAACTCGCCCTGTTCGAATACGACGAATTCGTTGACCTCGTAGAACTTCTGCTCGATCACCGTGCCTCGGATCAAGAGATGGAAGTCTGGCTCGCCAACACCATCGCCACTGCGGCGATGGGTGAGAACCATTTGTGGCAAGACATGGGCCTGCCGAACCGCAAGGTACTCAGCGCACTGATGCAAAAACACTTCCCATCCCTTGCGGCGCTGAATCACAAGGACATGAAATGGAAGAAATTTTTCTATCGCCAGCTGTGTGAGCGCTCGGGCATCCTCATCTGCAAGTCCCCTAACTGCGCAGAGTGCTGCGATTACCGGATCTGCTTCGGGCCGGAAGACGCCTGAGCGACGAGATTTCTTATGCCCGGCATCATGTCGGGCATTTATATTGCTAGCGTTATGTAGTGTGTGGTAATAACGACAAACCGCACGAACTGGAAGATGACAACCATGAATGACCCATCCTCGGCGACAAAATCCTTCCCGTCACTGCTCGCGCGCGGAAAGCGCTGGGACCACCTGGAACTGCTCGAACGTATCGACGCGTCCGGGTCGATCTCCACCGCCGCCAGCGCCATGGGCATGAGCTACAAAGCCGCCTGGCAAGCCGTGGAAGGCATGAACAACTTGTCGGAACAGCCCGTTGTGGAACGACAGACAGGGGGAAAGCACGGTGGCGGCAGCCGCCTGACGCCGTATGGCCGGCGCGTTCTTACGGCTTATCGGCGCCTGGAAAAGGAACGGGAACGGGTTCTCGCAGCCTTGGGGCAAATCATGGATGACTTCGAACAGTACTACCAACTCATCCGGAGATTCGACATGAAGACAAGTGCGCGCAACCAGTTTCTTGGCAAGGTTAAATCCGTCAGACACGGTCCGATCAACGCGGAGGTCATCCTCGACATCGGTGGCGGCGACGAACTGGCGGCGGTCATCACCCACGACAGCGCCGAGCACCTTTCCCTGACCGAAGGCATGGAGGCCTATGCCCTCGTCAAGGCACCGTGGATCATCGTGACCACCGACGATTCACTGAAGACCAGCGCCCGCAACCGTCTGTGCGGAACCGTCGTCCGCTGCCAGGAGGGTGCAATCAATAGCGAAGTGGTAATTGAACTGCCGGGCGGGAAGCTCGTCGTCGCCACAGTCACCAACGAAAGCATCCACGAACTCGGTCTTGAGGAAGGGAAGCGCGCCTGCGCGCTAATCAAAGCCTCCCACGTCATTCTCGCCGTCGGCGCATAAACGAAAGGATAAAGCCATGCTCAGGAAATCACTTATCGCCCTCGCTCTCGTCACCTCCGGTTTCGCCAGCGCCGACGAAGTTCAGGTTGCCGTCGCCGCCAACTTCACGGCACCAATGAAAATGATTGCCGCCGAGTTTGAGAAGGACAGCGGCCACAAGGTGCAATTGTCCTTCGGCTCGACGGGCAAGCTCTATGCACAGATCAAGAACGGCGCGCCGTTCGAGGTCATGCTGGCCGCCGACGAGAAAACCCCGGCCAAGCTGGAAAAGGAAGGCGCAGGCGTCGCCGGAAGCCGTTTCACCTACGCCATCGGAAAACTTGTACTCTGGTCACCAAAACCCGGCTACGTTGACGAAAAGGGCGAGGTGCTCGCAAAAGGCGACTTCAAGCACGTATCGATCGCCAACCCGAAACTTGCTCCGTACGGTGTTGCAGCTATCGAGACCCTGACCGCACTCAAGCTTCTGGAGTCGATCGAACCAAAACTGGTACAGGGCGAAAACATTGCACAGACCCACCAGTTCGTCGCAACCGGCAACGCGGAACTGGGATTCGTCGCGTTGTCGCAGGTCATGAAAGGCGGCAAGATCAGCGAAGGATCGGCGTGGGTCATTCCATCGTCACACTACAAGCCCATCAGCCAGGACGCCATCCTGCTCAACACCGGCAAGGACAAGCCCGCCCCGGCCGCTTTGCTGAAATTCCTGACCAGCGACAAGGCGCGTGCCGTAATCAAGTCCTACGGATACGATTTCTGACGAAATGCGCTCCGCGTGCTCCCGGCGATCGATTTCGTGCCGGGCTCACGGAGCAGAACCTCTTTGGAGATTACATGGCCACTCTTTCCCTCTGCCTCCCTGACGATGCTCTGGCGCGCTTACTTGACGACGATACAGCCTGCGGCGACCTGACCACGGATACTCTGGGCATTGGCGCGACACATGGGCACTTTGAATTCCACGCACGCAACGCAATGCGCGTATGCGCCGTCGAGGAAGCCGTACGCATGTGCCAACTCGCCGGACTAAATGCCGAAAGTTTTGCCCGATCCGGCGATACCCTGGCCGCCGGCCAGTGCATCCTCACGGCAACCGGCACCGCCGAACATCTGCACCGGGCATGGAAAGCAACGCAGGTGCTCATCGAATGGGCCAGC
>QKII01000294.1 GCA_003249625.1 Propionivibrio sp.
AAACGCGGCTTGCCGATGACCATTTTCGGCGTATCGATGGCACTGCAACGCCACCCGGAACTCACGGCCGCCTTCAAGGAACTGGGGCATGAGATCGCCTGTCACGGATGGCGGTGGATTCATTACCAGACGCTGGACGAGGCGACCGAGCGCGAGCACATGCGCATCGGCATGGAGATCATCGAACGCCTGACCGGAGAACGTCCGCTCGGTTGGTATACCGGCCGCGACAGTCCCAACACGCGGCGCCTGGTAGCCGACGACGGCGGCCTTGTCTACGACAGCGATTACTACGGCGACGACCTGCCGTTCTGGACCAAGGTCCAACGCAGCGATGGCGTCACGGTGCCGCACCTGATCGTGCCCTACACGCTGGACACCAACGACATGCGATTCTCGTTGCCACAGGGTTTCAGCCAGGGCGACGATTTCTTCACCTACCTGCGCGATGCCTTCGACGTGCTCTATGCCGAGGGCGACGAGGCGCCAAAGATGCTAAGCATCGGCATGCACTGCCGCCTGCTTGGCCGCCCCGGGCGATTCAAGGCACTCCAGAACTTCCTCGACTACATCGAGTCACATGACCGCGTCTGGATCTGCCGGCGCATCGACATCGCCCGTCACTGGATCGACCGGCACCCGTTCGGCACGGCAACCTGTTCTGCCCATTCATGAGCAGACCGACACCATGCATTCACCCGGTTCTCTCATCGCCGCGCTCGGCCCGATCAAACACATGCGTTTCAACCTGCATCCGGACGGCGGCGTTTCCCGCCTGCGCCTATGGGGCAACGAGGTGAGCGCATGAGCGAGTCGATCAGCATCTGGCTGCCCGCCGAACCGTTGTCGTCGGTCGCCTTCGCCCCGTATGGTCAGGTGATCGAGTGTGCGGGGCGCGACAGCTTTGCCATCAACGGTGGTAGCAGCGAGCGGTTTACCGATCTCGCACAGATGGAGACGGACCCCGCTGGACACCTGGCGCTGAGCATCTTCCAGGCGAAGCAACGACCGCAGCCCTTCGTTCTGACCACAATGGAACGACACCCCCTGGGTTCGCAGGCGTTCATGCCTTTGAAGGAACAGGCCTTCCTGATTGCAGTGGCGGCACAGACTCCCGAAGACGCGAAACCGATTGCGGGACAACTGAAAATTTTCCGCAGCAACGGTCATCAGGGAATCAACTTCAACGCAGGAGTCTGGCACCATCCCCTGATCGCGCTGAGCAATGGGGACTTCCTCGTCATCGACCGCATCGGCCCCGGCGCCAATTGCGAGGAGATCGACATCAGTCATTGGCGTGTAGGGATCGGGCACACGCCCGACACCGGCGGTTCCGTGTCTGACACATGAACGTTGACCGGTAGAATTCGCGGCATGACTACACACATCGACCCCAGCCCGCTCTCCCCACTCGGCAAACCGACGGACTACCGCGACCAGTATGCCCCCGAGTTGCTGTTCCCCATCCCCCGCCAGATCAAGCGCGGCGAGATCGGCATCGAAGCGGCCGCATTGCCTTTTGTCGGCGAGGATGTCTGGAACGCCTATGAACTTTCCTGGCTGAACGGAAGAGGCAAGCCTGTCGTCGCCGTCGGCCGCTTTCGCGTGCCCGCAGATAGCCCGAACCTGATCGAATCCAAGTCGTTCAAGCTCTATCTGAACTCGTTCAACCAAACATCGTTCTCCGATGTTGATGACGTCGCGGCAACATTGGCCAGCGACCTCTCGGCCGCTGCCGGCAGCACCGTCGATATCGATCTTCAGCCACTCGGCGAGCGCCCCCAGGCCATCATCGCCTACCCGGACGGCCAACTGCTGGACGAGCTCGATATTGCAATCGACACCTACGAACCGGCGCCCGGTTTTCTCAGCATTGCCGACGGTCCCGTCGTCGAAGAAACGCTCTACTCGCACCTGCTCAAATCGAACTGCCTGGTCACGGGCCAGCCCGACTGGGGCATGCTGGTCATCCGCTATCGCGGCCGACCGATCGATCGCGCGGGACTGTTGCGCTACATTGTCTCCTTCCGCAAACACAACGAGTTTCATGAACAATGCGTCGAGCGCATTTATTGCGACCTCCAGCGCCAATGTACGCCCGAGGCACTCGCCGTGTATGCACGCTACACACGACGCGGCGGCCTCGACATCAACCCGTTCCGCAGCAGCGGCGAATTCTTGCCGCCCGCCAACATTCGCGAGATTCGGCAATGACGACACGTCCCTGTGTGCATATACGCATTATTGCGTATGGCCCGAAAAATAGGCCTTGTCCACAATCAGACGTATGACCTGTCGACCACCGACCAACCTGCAACCATGGCACGCCGAGTTGCAACTGGGCTTTGCCCGCGACGGGAAACGCTCCGTACTGCACGAGCGTCGGCACTTCGGCCCCTTGCGCGTGCAGAAAGCCCTGTACCCGGAAGGCGATGACGTCTGTCAGGTAATCTTGCTGCATCCACCGTCTGGCATCGTCGGCGGCGACCACCTCAGAATCACGGCGCGGGTCGGGCCTGAAGCCCACGCGCAACTCACCACGCCGGGCGCGGGCAAGTGGTATCGATCGGGCGGCGCCGAGGCATCGCAGACACTCGATTTCAACGTCGCCGACGGCGCTATTCTCGAATGGCTACCCCAGGAAACGATCGTTTTCGACGGCGCGCAGAGCCGGATGAACGCCACCGTTCAACTGGGTAGTGGCAGCCGCTACATCGGCTGGGAAATCCTCTGCTTGGGCCGTAGCGCCTCCGGCGAGCGCTTCACCAACGGTCGCGTCGCCCTGCACACGCGCATCGAACGCAACGGCCAGCCGCTTTGGCTTGAACGCGGCCACATCGACGGCAACGACCCGATGCTCGCCAGCATTGCCGGCTGGGCCGGCGCCTCCGTCGCTGGCACGCTACTGGCCACACTGGAGGCCAGCGACAACGTTACGTCATTGCTCGCTGCCTGCCGCGCCATCGCCCCGAGCGATGATGCCGAACACGCGCTGACCGCCTTGCCCAATCTGCTTGTTGCACGCTATCTTGGACATAACAGCGAGGCGTCCCGCCTGTGGTTCGCCGAGCTTTGGCACATTCTGCGCCCCGCCCTGCTGGGTCGGCCCGCGTTAGCCCCACGAATCTGGAACACTTGAGAAGGAGCGTTTATGGAATTGACCCCGAGAGAAAAAGACAAGTTGCTCATTTTTACCGCCGGATTGCTTGCCGAGCGGCGCAAGGCGCGTGGACTGAAGCTGAACTACCCGGAGGCCGTCGCGCTGATCACCTGCGCAATCATGGAGGGCGCCCGCGAAGGCAAGAGCGTAGCCGAGTTGATGAGCGACGGCACCCAGGTGCTCACGCGTGCCGACGTGATGGACGGCATCGCCGAGATGATCCCGGAAATTCAGGTCGAAGCCACCTTCCCCGACGGCACCAAGCTTGTCACCGTACATCACCCGATTGTCTGACCCAAAGGAGCCCATCATCATGTCCAAACGTCTGATTTCCGCAATTCTCCTTTCCGCACTCCCGCTCGCCGCGCTCGCCCATACAGGGCATGGCGATCACGGCTTCATGGACGGTTTCACCCACCCCTTCCTCGGCCTCGACCACCTGCTGGCGATGCTGCTCGTCGGCGTCTGGAGCGTGCTGCACGCGCGGCACGTCGCCCTGGCGCCACTGACCTTCGTCGCATTGCTCGCCACGGGGGCTGCACTTGGCCAGCACGGCCTCATCGTCCCGCAACTGGAACCGCTCGTCGCGGCTTCTGTACTGGTTCTCGGTGTAATGCTGACGTTGCCGTTCCGCCTCGGTCTATCGGCCGCTCTCGCCGTCATTGGCGGTTTCGCACTCTTCCACGGCATGGCGCACGGTGGCGAACTGGAGCAAGGCTCGATGATCATGGCCGGCATCATTTTCGGCTCTGCCGTCCTGCACGGTCTCGGCATGGGCCTCGCGCACTTCGTGCTGAAGAATCGTCCTACGCTCGCGTTGCGTCTCGGCCAACTCGTCGCCATCGTCGGTGGCGGCCTCGTTCTTTCGACCGTTCTCTAAGGAACCGCCCATGATCCCCGGAGAAATGCTCGTCGAACCCGGCGAACTCGAGCTCAACGCCGGCCGTCCGACGCTGACCATCGTTGTTGCCAACACCGGCGACCGACCGATCCAGGTCGGTTCGCACTACCACTTTTATGAAACCAATCCGGCGCTATCGTTCGACCGCGAAGCCGCAAAAGGCTTCCGGCTCGATATCGCGGCGGGCACCGCCGTGCGCTTCGAGCCCGGCCAGACGCGGACCATCCAATTGGTCGCCCTCACGGGGGATCGCAAGGTCTATGGCTTCCGCGGCATGATTCAGGGGGACCTATGAGCGTAAAGATCTCGCGGCAAGCCTATGCCGAAATGTTCGGCCCGACCGTTGGCGATCGGCTACGCCTCGCAGACACGGAACTCTTCGTCGAGGTCGAGAAGGACTATACGATCTACGGCGAGGAGGTTAAATTCGGCGGCGGCAAGGTGATCCGCGACGGCATGGGGCAGAGCCAGCGCGTCTCGAAGGAGACCGTCGATACCGTCATCACAAATGCGCTGATCATCGACGCCGTCACCGGCATCATCAAAGCCGACATCGGCATCAAGGACGGGCGCATCGCGGGGATCGGCAAGGCGGGAAACCCTGACATCCAGCCCGGCGTGACGATCGTCGTCGGACCGGGCACGGAGGCCATCGCCGGCGAAGGCATGATCGTCACGGCCGGCGGCATCGACGCGCACATCCACTGGATCTGCCCGCAGCAGATGGAAGACGCACAGATGTCCGGCATCACAACCATGCTCGGTGGCGGCACCGGGCCGGCCACCGGCACCTTCGCCACTACCTGCACGCCCGGACCGTGGCACATTCACCGCATGCTCGAGGCTGCCGAAGCGTTCCCGATGAACCTCGGCTTCCTCGGCAAGGGCAACGCCAGCCTGCCCGACGCGCTGCGCGAGCAGGTCGCCGCCGGAGCGATGGGGCTGAAGCTGCATGAGGACTGGGGCACGACGCCGGCGGCGATCGACAACTGTCTGTCCGTCGCCGACGAGATGGACGTGCAGGTTGCCATTCATACCGACACCCTCAACGAATCGGGCTTCGTCGAATCGACCATCGACGCCTTCAAGGGCCGCACCATCCACACCTTCCACACCGAAGGCGCCGGTGGCGGCCATGCACCCGACATCATCCGTGCGGCTGGCCTGCCAAACGTGCTGCCAAGCTCAACCAACCCGACGATGCCGTACACGGTAAACACCATCGATGAGCACCTCGACATGCTGATGGTTTGCCACCACCTCGACCCGTCCATCGCCGAGGACATCGCCTTCGCCGAATCGCGCATCCGCCGCGAAACGATCGCCGCCGAGGACATCCTGCACGATCTCGGCGCGTTCTCGATGATGAGTTCGGACTCGCAGGCGATGGGCCGTGTCGGCGAGGTCATCACCCGCACCTGGCAGGCGGCGCACAAGATGAAGGTACAGCGCGGCACACTGCCAGGCGACAACGCACGCAACGACAACCTGCGCGTGAAGCGTTACATCGCAAAATACACGATCAACCCGGCGCTGACGCACGGCATCGCGCACACTGTCGGTTCGGTCGAAGTCGGCAAGCTGGCGGATCTCGTGCTGTGGCGGCCCGCCTTCTTTGGGGCGAAACCGTCGTTGATCCTCAAGAGCGGCATGATCGCCGCCGCCGCGATGGGCGACCCGAACGCTTCGATCCCGACGCCGCAGCCGGTGCACTACCGGCCGATGTTCGGCAGCTTCGGCAAGGCGCTGAAGACTTCGGTGACCTTCGTCTCGCAAGCGGCACTCAAAAATCCGGCGGTCGCCGCGCTCGGCCTGCAGAAGCCGCTGGTGGCTGTCTCCGGCACACGTCTGGTGAAGAAGTCCAACATGGTGCACAACGGGGCCACACCAAAGATCGACGTCGATCCCGAGACCTACGTCGTGCGTGCCGACGGCGAACTGCTGGTTTGCGAACCGGCTGTCTCGCTACCGCTGACGCAACGCTATTTCCTTTTCTAAGATGCTGATACTCAACCAACGAACCCAGGCACCGGCCACCGATTCGGTGGCCCTGCACTACGACGAGCGTAAACGTAGCCGTCTCAAGGTCGTACTCGCTTCCGGCAAGGAGGCGGGTATTTTTCTTGAGCGCGGCGATCATCTGCACGGCGGCGACCGGCTGCTGGCGGAGGATGGAATCTCTGTCGTCGAAATTCTCGCCGCACCGGAGAAATTGATCGAAGCGACGGCTGACACACCCCTGCTCTTCGCGCGCGCCGCCTATCATCTCGGAAATCGCCACGTACCGGTGCAGATCCTGCCGACCACCAATGGCGGCACCCTGCGCTTCCAGACCGACCACGTGCTGGCCGAGATGGTCAAGGGACTCGGTTGCGTTGTCGCCGAAGCCGAAGCGCCGTTTCAGCCTGAGTCAGGTGCCTATGGCGCCCACGGCGGCCATCACCACCATGGTGATGACGATCACGACCATCACAGCGACGAGCACGCCCGCCTGCACAACCCCGGCCACGGCCCGCACCGGTCGATGCCGAAGATTCACGAATTCAAGCCCGCAAAGCCGTGAACGAAGCATCGCCCTTCGCACTGGTTCGCCTCATGCAGCTCGTCAGCCCGGCCCTGCCGGTAGGTGCATACACCTATTCGCAGGGATTGGAATGGGCCGTTGAGTCCGGACGGATTCGCGATGAAGCCACCGCCGGTGAGTGGATAAACGATCTGATGCGGCACGGTATCGGTCGCTTTGAGGCGCCCCTGGTGGCTCGCTTGATGCAGCACTGGAACCAAACAGACACAACGGAAATCGTCCGCCTCAACGCCGACTTTCTCGCCAGCCGCGAGTCGGCCGAGCTGCGCGCCGAAACCGTACAGATGGGCTTCTCGCTCAACCGTCTACTCGCCGATCTGCGCGAGCCGGCGCTGGAGGAGTTGCGCACCGAGCTCGCCCGCTTGCCCGAAATCGCCTTCCCGACCGTGTGGTCCGGCCTTGCTGCCGTCTGGCGCATCGATCAGCAATCCGCTGTCGCCGGTTACCTCTGGGCGTGGGCCGAGAACCAGGTAATGGCTGCACTCAAGGCGGTGCCGCTCGGCCAGGCCGCCGGGCAACGCCTGCTGGCCAAACTCGGACAAACGGTGCCTGCCATCGCCGAATCGGCGCTTACCCTCGACGAGCAACACTGGAGCAACTTCACTCCGGCGTTCGCCCTCTGCTGCGCGCGCCACGAAACCCAATATTCCCGACTTTTCAGATCGTAACCTCATGACTTCACGAACTTCCCCCCTCCGCGTCGGCATCGGCGGCCCCGTTGGCTCCGGCAAGACCGCGCTGACACTGGCGCTCTGCCAGGCATTGCGCGAACAGATCGACATGGCCGTCGTAACCAACGACATCTACACCGCCGAGGATGCAAAATTCCTCGTCGCGCACTCGGCGCTGCCGCCCGAGCGGATCATGGGCGTCGAGACCGGTGGCTGCCCGCACACGGCGATCCGCGAGGATGCCTCGATCAACCTGGAAGCCATCGACCGTCTGCAACGCGCCTTCCCTGACGTGCAACTGATCCTCGTCGAATCGGGCGGCGACAATCTCGCCGCGACTTTCTCGCCGGAATTGTCGGACCTGACGATCTACGTCATCGACGTCGCCGCCGGCGAGAAAATCCCGCGCAAGGGTGGCCCCGGCATCACCAAGTCAGACCTGCTGGTCATCAACAAGATCGACCTCGCACCGATGGTCGGCGCCTCGCTGGACGTCATGGCACACGACGCAAAGGTACAGCGCGGGGAGCGGCCGTTCATCTTCACCAACCTCAAGACGGGGCAGGGGCTCAGCGACGTCATCAACTTCATTCGCGAGAAGGGGATGCTGGCGGTGACGGCGTAATCCGGCGATCACACAGCGTCACATACTCGTGACGCGTGTTACATGAGAAAAAAGAAAGGACAACAGACACCCCTCCCTTTGCTCGATACCATGAGTTCCGTCGGATAGGAAAATGCTTCATCACCTTGATGACATGAGTTTTCCAACTTACTGAAAGGAACGATCATGAATGCAAATTTCTTTATCGAGCACGCTATTGAGATCCATCTCCTCGCCGGACTGCTATCCATTGTTGGCGGATTCGCTCTCATTGGCATCTTCAAGCTAGTTGCGACGACCTGCGCGGGACTGGCCGACAAGGCTCCCACTGGCGTCAGCGCTAACCGCACCTTCGCCCTCGGCGCCCACTGAGCATCATGGGCCAAGGCACTTCCGGCCGGAGAATCTGACCGCCAACAACCAGACAGGGGCGCACCGACCTTTTGCGTAACCTGACATGGAAGAGGCACTCCGGCTGGAACCTGATTTCCCCTCCCCCAGCAACAAAACGCCGCTGATCGTTACGAACTTCTACAATCGTCCAGCGACGAATCGAGCTTTCCCCGTAAGCAACAAAAATTCCGGACAATCGCAGCTCCGTTAGAATTCGGGAATCATGCTCGCCCTATTCTTGAAATCCCTGCTCGGCGCCGCCGCCGTGCTGATCATCGCCCTGCTCTCGAAGACCAGCAATTTCTTTGTCGCTGGGTTAGTACCGCTGTTCCCGACCTTCGCGCTAATTGCCCATTACATCGTTGGTAGCGAACGTTCGCCCGCCGACTTGCGCACGACCGCGCTGTTCGGCCTTTGGTCGCTGATTCCCTACGCGCTATATCTTCTTATCGTCTATTGGCTGAGCGTGCGTACATCACTGAGTACAACGCTGCTACTGGCCACCGCAGGCTGGATCGTTGCTGCGGCTATCCTGCTGTTCACCTGGACGCGAGCTTTCCCTGCCGCCTGAGAACGGACTCGGCGATTATGGTGAGCGCCGCCGAAGAATCGCTTCGCTGTCGATCCACTCCCGTTCGCCCTCCATCCCCAGCATCCGCTGTATGTTGCGCCGGCGCAGAAAGATCGGGAGCGGACGAGAATAAACGCGCAGGTCTGAGAAATCGATCAGACCCAACTCGCCCGATGGGGTGAGGATGACGTTACCGAGGTGCAGCGAACGGAAGTAGACACCCAGGGCATGAAGATGGATGACGAACTCGGTGAATTTGCGCTTCAACCCGCGCTCTGTCACCGGATCAGGTCCGCGCCGCAACAGCGCGCGTAACGATTCGCCGGCAAGCGGGTGGTAGAGCACCGCGTCGCGCTTGATCGAAGGAATGCGCACCACGGCAATAACCGTAGGCACCGGAATTCCGCGTTGACGTAGGGCCAACGCATTCTTTGCGAAGCGCTGGGCATAGGGAAACCACGCTGCAGAGGAAAGGATTCGCTTGCGGCGGAACAGTTTGAGCAGTGTGCCGTCGGCCAAGCGCAACACCTTGTCTCCGTGGCCATCGGCCTCAAGCACCTCGGCGCCTTCGCGCATGGCCACGAAATCCTCATGCGCAACGACTTTCAGACCCGGCATCATGGAGCGGCCTCCGGCAAATTGGCATCCAGCCAACGGTAGAGCGCCGAATGCGTCGGCCAGTTCCGCAGAAAGCGCACCCGGTCGCGCCGCCAGTCGCGTACAAACGCCGCGCGGCTTTCGTGCCGAACCATTGCGTCAAGATCGATGACCGTAATCCGTCCTTCGTGCCAGAGCAAATTCGTCGCCTTCATGTCACCGTGGGTAATTTTCAGGCGGCAGAGCGTCCCGAAGAAATCGATCAGCGCCGCCGCCTCGTCGGCATCCGGCTCGCGCTCCGGCAATAGACGCTGCATCAGGCTTTCGCCTGGACAATAGTCAGTGACCAGAAACGCCCGCCGCCGCAGCGGCCCGACCCGCTCTTCGAGCATGGCCAGCGGCGCCGGCGTCGGAATACCAAAGAACGCCAGACGGTGTCCGGCAACCCAGGAATGCCAGGCACGGCTCGGTCGCCAGAAGCGCGACAACGCATGGCGGAAGCTTTTGAGGTTGTAACGCTTGACCACGAACGCCCGTCCGCCGATGTCTACACGAACGACCGTGCAGGTGTTGCCGTCCTTGAGCATCTGCCCTTTTTCGACCGCGGCATCGGGATTTTCCAGCAACTCGGCCAACACATCTTTCTCGGCGCGAACGACGGCGGAAAACAGACTGGTCGTACCGCGCACAGCGAACTGGCTGCAGTCGCGCAAGGTCTTTCCGAGGAAATGCGTCAGGCGTTGCTCGCGCGCACGCTCTATCGCCCGCAACAACGCATCGGGCTCAGGAAGCAAACGTTCCTGCTCCGCAGTGTAAGCGGCATTCAGCACGTCCAGGCTGGACTCCCAGGCCAGAGGCAACTGCGCAACCAGCAAGGCGAGGTTGTCCAATGTCGGCCGAGACGTGCCCGTGCCTTTGGGTACTGGTTCGATGCCATCGCCGTCAATCAGGAATAGTTCGCCCTCATGTTCGAGGAAGTTACCGAGGTGCAGGTCGGTCTGGATCAGTCCGGAGGCATGCAGCCGTCCGAGCAGCACAAACGCCGGCAGGAGGATTTCCAGCGCCCGCGGGTCGCCCGGGCGACAGTTTTCTACGGCCGACCAGCGCTCCGCCAGGGTTCGGGAACCGGAGAAGAATTCGGTGAGCAGGAAATGGCCGCCGCCATCAAGGCGGCCTGCAGCGAGGACCGCCGGCGTCGGCAGATTCGCCGTCTGCAGCGCGGCGATGCCTTGTCGTTCGCGTTCCCAGTGACGCGTGTTGGCACGGGCTACAAACAGCTTCACGAGTGCCGGCTTGTCGCGCCAACGCGCTTCGCCAACGATCCGTTTTCCGGGCAAGACGCGCAGCAGACGGGATATACGAAGCGTGTCACCATCCTCAGCCTGCACCCGAAACGGAACAGTGACACTCTGCCGCGCGTGGCGCAGCGTCTTCGCGTCGAGTCGCAATTCGGTTGCCTGAGCGGTCATTCACGCCCCTCGAAGAATTTCACAATCCGCCGAACCCGCTTTTTGTCCCCCGCCGTCAACTTCGCGCGCTGCGCATAGTCGAGATAGAAACGCAGCCGCTGGGTGCGCGTCAGATGGTACTTGGCAACCTTGTCGAGGCAAGCCAGGTCCTTGACGATGCGGTAAGACAGAAACGGCTGCCACCAGTAGCTACCGCTCGGGCAGTCGATCAGGTACACCTGCGGCCGCTCGCCCTGAGTCACCAACAGATTGCGCCACTTGAGGTCGTTGTGCGCGAACCCCGCGTCGTGCATCCGCCGGGTGATGCGGGCAACCTGTGCCGCCACCTCGCCGACCCAGCGCCGGTTGCACAAGCAGGCGTCTTTCTGCTGCGCTAGTTTCGCCAGATCAGTCGTGTCGCGAATCTCTTCGGTCACCAGTACACCACGCCGAAAGCCACCGAACCGGCGCTCGATGCCGTAGGCTACCAGCCGCGCCGTCGGGATGCCCCATGACTGAAAGGCGAGCAGATTCTGCCACTCCTTCTTCACCCGCGCCGGCGCCAGCCATTGGCGCAAGCCGTACCAGCGCCGCCGCGCGTTTTTTCCATTGCCGGCGTAGCGTTTCACGTAATAGCGCGCACCCGCTTCCTCGACACGGATCACTTCGCTGAGCGGGTCCTTGGTAATCCGCTCGCCGCCGAGAGCGAACACCTGGTCGAGTGAAGCAAACAAGCGGCGGGCAGTGTCGTCCCGCTGATCAAACCACCAGAAGATCATTGCTCGCCCGCCTTTACGTACTTGCGCACGTAGCGAGCCTGCAAGCGGACCGCTTCGCTTTCGAGGTGCGAGAGCAGCCGCGATTCCTCTTTCAGGACACGACGCAGCGGCCGGTCGAAATACAGCGTGAGGAAGCGGAAGATATCGCGCCGCGTCAGGCCGATGGCCAATGCTGAAAAGTGCAACGCGGCGAGATCCTTGTCACGCCAGCGGCGCGGCGTCTTGTCGCGAATCTGCGCCCGGTGCAGGTCGATCAGCGACAGCTTCAGGTTGCCGGGCGTCGGCGCCGGATCGAGATGCAGCAGGAAGTGGCAGATGTAGAAGTCGCGGTGATTGACCCCGCCCTCGTGCATGCGACGGGCCATCTCCGCGACACGCTGTAGCAGCGCACGCTTCATCGCCTGCCGCGGCGGGTTCGTCGGCCACTCGCGGCAGTAGTCCTCCAGGCTGATCGTCGGCGCCAGTTCCTCGGTGACAATGAACGAATGCTGCTTCGCGGGGTTGCCGCCGCGTTGGCCGAAGGCGACGCCGCGCATGGTGTCGACACCGAGTTGCTCCAGCCGCAGGATCGCTTTCCACTCGTTGCCAGCGCCAAGAATCGGCAGGCGCAGACAGAACAGGTTCTTGACGATTTCCCCCCACCCGACGCCGCGGTGGATCTTGACGAAATAGCCGCGCCCGGCAACCTCGGTGCGCAGCGTGCGCCGCGCCTCGAGTTCGCGGAACACTTCGCCCGTGAGCTCTTCAACGGCGGCAAAGGGATCCTGCCCGGCCCAGAGGCTGCGGAACGGCTCGTCGAGATGCACGATTTCCTCGCTCACGCACGCCCCCGCAGGATCAGATCGGCCGCGCGCTCGGCGTTGCTGTAGATGTCCGCAGATTCCGCGAACGCCAAGGCGCTCATCTGCCAGTGCACACGCGCAGCATTATCGGAGAGCATCTCTGCCAGCATGACGTTCAGCGCTTCCTGCGCAAACGGTTCCGGCACCACGCGACCGCCGTCGGCGTCCTCGATGTAGTGCGCGTAGCCGCAAACAGCCGTGGTCAATACTGGCAGGC
>QKII01000261.1 GCA_003249625.1 Propionivibrio sp.
CCGATCAACTTGCCGTTTTCGACTACCGGCAAGATGTTCCGCTCCCGGTAAAGGAAGAACATTGCGATCGTGAGCAGAGTTCTGGAGCTGAGAACCGGAACGGTCCTGTCGAGGTGCTTGCTTACGGGGTCATCTGACACGGCATCCATTCGTGCCTGTAGTTCGGCAATCGGTTCCTGGATGAAACCGCCCTCGAGCATGTGTCTCGGCGAGAACTTTTCGTGGTCGTCGGAGAGTACATGCGGCATGGCCAGAGCGATCAGCCGACTGCGGGGCAGCATGCCCTGATAGCAACCGTCGGCATCGACGACCGGCAAGGAAGGAACGCGGTGCTCTATGATGCTTTGCAGTGCGAATAAAAGCGGGTCATCCGGCTTGAGAACCGCGGGCGGATCGGACATGACGGAACTGCACAAGGCATCGGGATTCTGGGGCATTGCTACTCCTCGTAGATCAACAAATACACCCGGCCGTTTCCGTCGTCAGCGCCAATTCGAGAAATGACGCCAGGATTCCGGAGTCGGCAAACCGATTGATTGTTGTCCTTTGCGAAGAGGAAGACAAGCCAGAATTTGACTGTTTTGGCGGTCAGTTTTTGACTAATCGGATGGACTGGACGAAAAAAAACCCCGCGACCTGCGCGGGGCTTTTTGTTAAGGAAGTCTGCCTGATCGATCGATTACCGCGCCAACCATCCGCCATCCACGGCGACGGTATAGCCGTTGACGTAGTCGGCGGCTTTCGATGCCAGGAACACGACGGCGCCGCTGAGATCCTCAGGCGAGCCCCAGCGCCCGGCCGGGATGCGGCCGAGGATTTCAGTGCTGCGCGCTTCGTCGGCGCGCAACTGTGCAGTGTTGTCCGTAGACATGTAACCGGGGGCGATGGCGTTAACGTTGATGCCCAGCTTTGCCCATTCGTTGGCCAGCAGCATGGTGATGCCCTTCACGCCACCCTTCGAAGCCGTGTACGACGGTACGCGGATGCCGCCCTGGAAGGAGAGCATCGAGGCGATGTTGATGATCTTGCCGCCGTTGCCTTGCTTGATGAACTGGCGGGCGACGGCCTGGCACATGAAGAACAACGACTTGAGGTTGACGTTCATCACGTCGTCCCACTCTTTCTCGGTGAAATCGACCGAATCGTTGCGCGCGATGGTCCCCGCGTTATTGACGAGTATGTCAACATGACCGAACCGTGCCACGGCGGTCTTCACGATCTGCTCTATCGGTTCGGTGCTGCGCAGGTCCGCCTGAATGTGCAGATACTGGCGACCGGTTGCCGCAACGGCCGCTTCCGTTTCCGGCGACTCGGCGGCAAAGGAGACTCCGACGATGTCGGCGCCCGCCTCTGCGAGCGCTACCGCCATGCCGCGGCCGAGTCCACGATTCGAACCCGTCACGACGGCGACTTTACCGTCGAGCTTGAATGCGTCGAGAATTCCACTCATGTCTGTATCCTTTACTTGAGGTCGTCCGGACCGAGGGTGTCCATGTCATCGAAGGTCTGGTTCTCGCCGGCCATGCCCCAGACGAACGAGTAGCTGCCGGAACCGACGCCGGAGTGGATCGACCACGACGGGGAAATGACGGCCTGCTCGTTCGCCATCACGATATGCCGCGTTTCTGTCGGCTGGCCGTGCATGTGGAAGACGCGGGTACTCTCCGCCATGCCGAAGTAGAGGTAAACCTCCATGCGGCGCTCGTGGGTGTGCGGCGGATAGGTGTTCCATACGCTGCCCGATTCGAGAACGGTGACGCCCATGCACAACTGGCAGCTCTTGCACACGGCCGGGTGCACGTACTGGTATATGGTGCGCACGTTGCTGGTTTCCGGTGCGCCGAGCTTGCGGGGGTTGGCCATCGCGCGGGTGATGTGCACCGTCGGGTACGTGGCGTGCGCCGGGCAGCTGATCAGGTAGAACTTGGCGGGCTTGGCCGGGTCGTCGCTTTCGAACGAGACCGCTTGCGTGCCCATGCCGACGTAGAGGCCGTCACCGGCGGCCAGTGCGTGCGTCGTTCCGTCGACGATGACACGGCCGGGTTCGCCGAGGTTCACCACGCCGAGTTCACGCCGGTCGAGGAAGTTCGGCGTGCCGAATTCCTTGCCTCCGACGAGGGCGAGGGCCTGCGTGGTCGGCGTCGCGCCGCCGAAGACGACGCGGTCGACGTGGGTGTAGGTCAGCGTCAGTTCGCCGGTGACGAAGACCTTCTCGACCAGAAAGTGGCGGCGCAGGGCTTCGGTGTCGTAATGCTTGACGTCTTCGGGATGGTGCCCGTAACGCATGTCGAGTTTCATGGGGTGTCCTCCGGGTTACTTCTTGAGAAAGTCTTCACGCTGCGGCGTGAAGACGTCGAGCAGTTGGCCTTCCTTCAGGCAGACCACGCCGTGCAGTACGGATGAGGGAACATAGACCGAGTCGCCGGCAGACAGTCGGGTCTTCGCTCCCTCGATGGTGAATTCGAATTCGCCCGACAGGCAGTAGCAGACCTGCTCGTGGACGTGCCGGTGTTCGTAGCCGATCGCGCCTTCCTTGAACATGACTTCAACCATCATCAGGCTGCCGCCGTGCGCCCGGATCTTCCGGGTGACACGGCCTTCCTCGATGGTTTCGAGCGCGATATCGGCATCGTGAAAGAAAGTAGAGCTCATCGTTATGCCTATTGATAAACGTGGAATTACTGAGACTTCCGCCGTCGCGAAAGGTGCGGGCCGGTGGCGGTGGATGCCGGCCTTAATGATAGCGGCTCTGGCCTGACCACCTGACTGGAATGACTTTACACCAACTTTGCGCGCTGTTCAATAATTTTGGAACGTTGTTCCATTTATTTGTTGAAAGCAAGCAAAAGTGCTTGTGGCGAATATCCTGGCTTTACTGCGCTTCGTATCCGAGGATGGTCGAAATGCGGGCGGCTGCGTCCTTGACCTTTTCGACCTTCTCGGATTCTTCGCCGCGTTCGTAGCGGAAACCCGGCCAGGAAACGGAGAGGGTGGCGACGACAGCACCGGTGTAGTCGAAGATTGGCGCGCCGATGCAATGCAGGCCTTCTTCCCGTTCCTCGTCGTCAAGGGCATATCCCTGCTTGCGTATCTGTGCAAACTCGGCGTCGAGCGCGGCGCGCGAGGTGATGGTGTTCTTGGTGAAGGCGGTGAACTTGACACCGGTCAGCGCAGCCTCGCGTTCCTCGTCACTCATGAACGCGAGCAAAATCTTGCCGATCGCCGTGCAGTACAGCGGCATGCGTCGGCCGACGCGCGAATACATGCGGATCTGGTACTTGGATTCGATCTTCAACACATAGACCGCCGAGTCGCCGTCGAGTACCCCCATGTGGACTGTCTCGCCGAGTTCGTCGGACAGTTCCTCGGCAACCGGGCGCGCCGCGGCG
>QKII01000183.1 GCA_003249625.1 Propionivibrio sp.
GTCGCCTGAGCCACCCGTTCGATACCCTCGATCAGTTTCGAAGAATCGTTCTTGATCTCGCTAACCATCCCACGCAGGATCGCGGCGAAGCGATTGAACGCATCCTTGGTCTCGCCCACCTCGTCGTGGCTATCCACCGGCAAGGTAACGGTCAAGTCACCTCCGCCCATCGCCATGCCCTGCATCGTATCGCGCAGCGCTGAAATGCCGCGCATCATCCGGCTGATCCCAAACGACATGACGAAGAACGCGACGACAAGGCCAATCGCCATCAGACCGAGCATGCCGTACATCAATTGATCGATCGGCGCGGTGGCCTTGTGTTCCGGCACCATCACACCCAACAGCCACCCGGTCTCACCCACGGGATAAAGCGCACTGAGCATCTCGCCAGCAGCAATCTTCCGCGAGTTAATCTTGCCATCTGCCGGGAATGATGCGAGATCGAGCCCCGGCTCAACATCTGCGATTTTTTTCAGCCCGGACTCCTTGGCCGGGTGAGCAATCACGAGCCCGTCCTTGGTAATCAGAAACGCGTAGCCATCGCCAGGCAAACGGACCGAGAGAATCTCATCGACAATGCGCTGCAGGGTCACATCGCCGCCCGCGACCGCTACCACCTGCCCACCATCACGCCTCGCCTTGGCGAAGGTGATGATCGGGCGCTTGGTGGACGCATCGATATACGGCGGAGAAGCAATCGCATTCTGCGACGCCGCCGCGGCGATGTACCACGGGCGAACAGTCGGATCGTAACCCGGCGGCACTGGCGTCGCCTGGGAGAACTGCGTCATCGTCTTGTCCGGCTGGCCGATGTACATGTCGTCGAACCCGCCCGCCTCCTTGGCCTGATCCAGGATCGGCTTCAGCTCACCACTGCCGAAACGCCCCAGGGTCGACGCCACGACGGTCTGACGCGACGCCACCCATTCAGTGACAAAACTCATTTTTCCCGCAGCTGCCTGTTCGATCTGCTGATGGATCGAGGCCAGCAATGCCTCCCGCGTCTTGACATAGGCCACGCCGCATAGCAATGCTGAAACCACTGTCAAGATAACGAGAACGAATACGATCATCCGGGTTTTTAGCGATCTCATCATGCCCCCTCTGTCAATTAGACGTTTTAAACAAGCACATCCTGACCGCGACGACGCTTTGTCAGTATAGACTGCGGCAAAAGCAATTAGCCTGCCTAATCAGCCAGCCAGTTCTCCGCGCTTCTGATAACGCATCGCCGACCACATCATCGCAACCAGAAGAACCGCTGCGGCGATCAGGCTGAGCAGCGACGCCAGCCAGAATCCCGCAGCACCGAGCGGCGACGGCCCCCGGAATGCCAGCCACCACCCTCCTGCAAGACCGATGCCCCAGAATGAGGCAATATGCACCAGCATCGGCACGAAGGTAATCTTGTAACCACGCAGCGCGTGCGCAGCCACGGTCTGCGCCGCATCGAACGACTGATACGCTGCCATGAAAGCAATCAGTGAAAGACCGACATGCCGCACGTCCGGATCGTTCGAGTAGGCACCAATCAGCGGCTCGCGAAACACCCACAGCATGACGCTCAGGATCGCAGAAAGCACTGTGGCGACAATCATGCCGGCAATCGCCGAAACACGTGCCCGGGTGAAGTCTCGCCCACCGGCGGCGATCCCGACCTGTGCCAAGGTTGCCACGGCCAGCGACAACGGAAGCATGTAGCAAAGGCCCGCGAGGTTGGCAATCACCCGATGTCCGGCAACCACGACAGCGCCGAGTTGAGCGACGAACAACGCCACCAGCGTGAATGCCGAGATTTCCACGAAACTGGACATCCCCATCGGCACCCCGAGTCGCAGCAGCGCTTTCTGGTCATGCCAACGTGGAAGTCGCCATGAGCGCATCAAGCGATACTCTTTCAGTCGTTCGCTGGTCAGGCTGTAAATGACGCTGAAGACAAGTGCCAGCCAGCCGATCAGCGCATTCGAAATTCCGCAGCCGACGGCGCCCAGGGCAGGAATTGAGGAGGTTCCGTTGACCAGCAAACTGGCCAGGAAGCCGTGCGCCAGCGTGCAGCCCAGCGAAATGGCCATCAGCGGACGCGGCAACCCCACTGCAATGCAGAATGCATGAAAGGTCCGGTACAGCAGCCAGGCCGGAACGCCCCAGGCCAGCGCCGCTAGATACGCGCGTACCTTGGCCTCCACGGCCGGAGCAAGCGTTGAGAGCGCCAATAGCGGATCGGGAAAGAGCAGCGCAATGATACCGGGCAGTGACATCGCCAAAGCCAGCCAAACGCCCTGATGCAGCGCGCCAGCGACTTCATCCACGCACCCTGCGCCTTTCAGGTGAGCGACGATCGGTGACACGGCCTGAACGATCCCGATTAACGCGAGAATTACCGCGACATATATGCCGCTCCCTACAGCGACCGCTGCAAGATCATCCGTACCGAAATGCCCGAGCAGAACAGTATCGATGACCATCATGCCCATCGAGGCCAACTGGGCGACAAGCATCGGCCACGCCTGGATGACGATCAACCTGGATTGCGCAAGGAACATAAACATATAGAGGATAAGAACCAGCCGCTCAGGCTACTGCAACTTTGCCATTCCCGGAACGCTTGGCGCACGAGGACAGCGCCGTCTTGCAAAAGTTTTGAACATCACACGTCGTTACAAAAACCGGAAACCCGTTACACAAGCCCGAACAAGACTCAACAGACGCTCCCGTGCTCACTTGCTACGATTCATTCCGTCAGATGAAATGCAATTTCATATTGATCAACGAAATTCAACAACTTTTGAAAGGAAACACCATGGAACTCAGCTCTAGCTTCCTCTTTGAGCACAGCCTCGAACTTCGCCTGATCGTTGCAGCATTGGCCGTTGTTGGTGGCTACGGACTCGTCAAGCTCTACACGCTGATTGGTGAAGCACGCGACGCCGCCCTCGAAGCCTATCGCAAGGCCACTGAAGGCAAACTGAGCACCAGTGCAGCTGGCGCACGCTAATACTGTCTGGTCATGAAAGGCCAAAATCCGACCGGAAAATAACAGTTCGCCAATCGATTAACCATCGCTGCGGCAACAAGACGCCAAGCCACTCCAGGCAGGCATTCCGGTCGGAATATAGCAGCCCCCCATCCCTTGGGTTTCTGCTGCATAACCGCCCGCCACGGTTTTCCGGCGAAATCAACTAAATGGTCACACAGGGTTGTCGATATCGACAAACTCGCATGGAACGCCAAAGCGCTCCCGCAGGTTTTCCGCCAACGCCAGCACTCCGTAACGCTCCGTAGCATGATGCCCGGCCGCTATGAAAGCTACGCCCGACTCCCGCGCAAAATGAACTGTCTGCTCCGATATTTCTCCGGACAGATACGCATCGACACCTAACGCCACGGCCTGCTCAAAAAATCCTTGTGCACCTCCTGAACACCAGGCGATTCGATCTACGTGATGCTCGCCATCTCCCACGACAAGAGGCTGGCGTCCCAGCCCAGTGGTAATCGACTGTGCCACTTCTGACAACGAAACGCCCCGGGGCAACCGTCCGAAAAAGCCGAGATCCTGCTCGCCAAAGCGCCCTTCAATTGCCCAGCCGAGGCGTGATGCGAGTTGGGCGTTGTTTCCCAACGCAGAATGCGCATCAAGTGGCAAGTGGTAGGCAATCAGGTTGATGTCATGCAGCATCAGCGAACGCATGCGCGCCTTGCGGAAACCGGTTATCCGGCCATCCTCGCCGCGCCAGAACCAGCCATGGTGCACCAATAAGGTATCGGCGCCGCGCGCGATCGCCTCGTCGATCAGGGCCTGACTGGCCGTCACGCCGGCAACAATCGACCGCACCTCTCCAGAACCTTCCACTTGCAGCCCGTTTGGGCAATAATCCTTGAATCGTCCTGCCTCGAGCAACTCGTCGAGGTACTGCACCAAATCTTCGCGTTTCATAACGCCATCTCCGAATCAATTTCCCATGCGCAGACTCTGGCTGATTTTTGCACAAACCGTCACCGTCAGTCTCGCCATCCTCTTTGTCGTTTCGCTTATAAAACCCGATTGGTCGACTCATTGGCCGTTCCCGGATATAACTACGGACCACGGCAGTTCGTTCCGAAGCGCTGCAAAAAGAGCGCTACCGTCGGTGGTACACATTTTCACATCGCAAAAGCAACCATCCCAACAGACTCCGACGGTCGAAGACCCGCTGTTCAGGCACTTCTTCGGCGACGAAGGTGATATCGACGACTCACGTAAATCCGGGCTCGGATCGGGCGTGATCGTCAGCTCTGACGGTTACATCCTGACCAACTATCACGTCATCGAGAACGCAGAGCAGATCGAGGTCACCCTCGACAACGGGGAAACGCTCACCGCGAAATCAGTAGGCGGCGACCCGGAAACAGACCTGGCCGTACTAAAGCTTGAACCCGGCAAAGAAGGCATCCACGAGTTCCCTGCCATCACCCTCGGCCGAATGGACGATGTCATTGTTGGCGACATCGTTTTAGCCATTGGCAACCCCTTCGGCGTCGGACAAACGGTGACGATGGGCATCGTTTCGGCCCTGGGTCGCTCGCACCTCGGCATCAATACGTTCGAAAACTTTATCCAGACCGACGCGGCGATCAATCCAGGCAACTCAGGCGGAGCGTTGGTAGACGCCAAAGGCAACCTGATCGGGATCAGCACTGCGATCTATTCACGCTCTGGCGGATCACTCGGTATCGGCTTCGCCATTCCTGTTTCAACCGCCAGCAATGTCTTGGATCAGATCGTTCGCACCGGCGCAGTCACACGCGGCTGGATCGGCATCGAAGCGCAGGAAATCAACCGGGAACTGGCCGACTCCTTCGAACTTGCCTCGACGGAAGGGGCCTTGATCGCAGGCGTTCAGCGCGAAGGTCCGGCCGATACTGCGGGCGTCAGACCTGGGGACATACTGTTATCCGTTGCCGGAAAACCTGTCAGGGATCCACAAGTGATGCTTGACCTGATTGCCGCGCTTCCCCCGGGAGAAAATGCGCTGTTAACCTTCCGTCGCCAGAAGGAAATTGTCGAGATTACGATCCGTATCGGGAAGAGACCGCCCTTGCGCGGAAACCGCAACTGACTGCCCCCTGTTTCAGGACGCGCAAGTTTTACGAAGCGTCTTGAGGCCCTTCCAGACGCGCCTGCCCGGACTCTCCACGCTTCCGCACGAAACGCGCCATCAACATGCCCAGTTCGTACAAAAGGCAGAGTGGAATCGCCAGCATCAACTGCGAAACGACATCCGGCGGCGTAAAAATGGCAGCAAGAACAAACGCTCCGACGACCACATAGGAACGCCACTCTTTCAACGTTGATAACTCAACAATACCGACCAGTACAAGCACCACAACGATCACCGGCACTTCGAACGCCACGCCGAAAGCGACAAATGTCGTCATGACGAACGACAGGTACTTCTCGATATCAGTCATCCACGCCACCCCCTCGGGAGCGACCTTGGCCATGAAACCGAAGACTGTCGGGAACACAAGAAAATACGCGAATGACATTCCAACGAAGAACAACAGCACACTTGAGGCAACCAGCGGCAAGGCCAGCTTCTTTTCGTGCGCATAGAGCCCAGGTGCAACGAAGGCCCAAACCTGATAAAGGACGTATGGCAAGGCAATGAGAAAGGCCACCATCAACGCCACTTTCATCGGGACAAGGAAGACCCCGACCACGTCCGTCGCGATCATCTGTCCACCTTGCGGCAGGGTAGCCAGCAACGGCTGCGCTAAAAGCGCGTACAACTCCTTGGCCCATGGGAACAGGCAGAAAAAGACGATCAAGATGGACAGAAGCGCCCGGATCAGGCGATCCCTCAATTCAATGAGGTGAGAGAGAAACGATTGTTCTGGCTGATCCATGGTCAAGCACCTGTCTTCGCCGCGGTCGACGAATCGTCAGGCAGCGCTGCGGGACGAACATCCTCAACGGGCGAATTCTGGGCCTCCACCGTGGGCTTGGGCTGCTTCAGTAGCTCAGGCAAACCATCCTTCGCCGACTCGACCGCCTCACCGACATCTTTCCCGATCGTTTGCACTTCCGCGGTAATGCTCTGTTCGAAATTGCGGGCGGATTCCTGCATTTCCGCCTGCAATTTCTTCAGTTCGTCCAACTGCATTTCCCGGCCGATATCGGCCTTGACGTTTTGAACGTAACGCTGCATTCGCCCGAGCAATATCCCGGCCGTACGGGCGACCTTGGGCAATCGCTCCGGTCCGATTACCACGAGCGCCACCACTCCAACGACGAGGAGTTCTGAAAAGCCTATATCGAACATAGAAATTCAGTCGCGAGGAAATTCAGGGAACGCTCCATAAAAGACCTAAAGGAAAAACGAATGCGTGAAGAGCGATGCCCGAATCGAGGGCTGTTGTTACGACTTGGTCTTTTCCTTGACTTCGCCTTCGATGGTCTGGCCACCAGAAATTTGCTGCTGAGACTCTTCTGTCGGTTTGCTTTCCGCCGTTCCTTCACGCATGCCTTCCTTGAAGCCTTTCACGGCCCCACCGAGGTCTTCGCCGATATTGCGCAGCTTCTTGGTACCAAACACAAGCATGACGATCAACAAAACAATGAGCCAATGCCAGATGCTGAAACTTCCCATGGTGATTCTCCTTAATTACGCTTGAGCATCGGTCCGACCGGCTCCGGCCCTCCGACGACGTGGGCATGCAGATGGGGCACCTCCTGCCCGCCAACTCGCCCATTGTTGATGATGACACGAAAACCGTCCGGACTACCGTTTTCCCCGGCCAGTTGATTGGCCACAAAAAGCATGCGCCCAAGCACGGGTTCATCGGTTTCTACAACCGTCTGCAACGACTCGATATGGCGCTTTGGAATAACCAGAATGTGCATTGGCCGCGCCGGATTGATATCGTGAAACGCAAGAACCAGTTCGTCCTCGAAAACCTTGCGCGCTGGAATTTCGCCGCACGCGATCTTGCAAAACAGGCAGTCAGACATGGAACCTCCTAGCCCGCAGCCCGCGAGTTCTTCTCGGCGATGCCAGAGGTTCCCTCACGACGCTGCAGTTCCTTGAGCACATCCTCGGCGCTTAGCCCGTAGAACGCAAGCAACGCAAGCACGTGATAGAACACATCCGCCGATTCGTAAATGATGTTTTCCGATCTGCCGTCCTTCGCCGCCATGATCAGTTCGGCAGACTCTTCGCCAATTTTCTTCAGAATCGAATCCGGCCCCTTAGCAAACAACTTGGCCGTATAGGACGTCGTGGGATCGGCATGCCGTCGCGAGGCGAGAGTCTCCGACAGGCGGAGCAATACGTTTTCGTCACTCATTTTGCGTAGATATCCTTTGGATCTTTCAAGACGGGATCGGCGGGGACCCAACGATCACCCTTCAGTTCATGGAAGAAGCAGCTTTCGCGACCGGTATGGCACGCGATTCCGCCAAGCTGCTCGATCGAGAGAAGCAGCACGTCGCCGTCGCAATCGGTACGAATCGTCCGGATCTTCTGCACGTGCCCCGACTCTTCGCCCTTTCGCCACAGTCGCTTGCGCGAGCGCGACCAATAGACGGCATTGCCGGTAGTAACACTCTCTTGCAATGACTCACGATTCATCCACGCGAACATCACTACCCGACCACTCGCAACATCCTGGGCGATGGCGGGGATCATTCCATTTTCATCCCACTTCAGTGCATCGAGCCAGAACTGGCTTGCATCCAGATCACTCACAGGCGGACCTCGATACCACGATCGCGCATGAACTCCTTCGCCTGACGCACCGTATATTCGCCGAAGTGGAAAATGCTGGCAGCCAGAACTGCATCCGCGCCACCGATCGACACACCGTCAGCAAGATGCTGCAGGTTACCGACGCCACCACTGGCGATTACGGGGACATCCACGGCATCCGACACCGCGCGGGTCAGCGCAAGATCGAATCCGTTTTTCGTACCATCGCGGTCCATGCTGGTCAAAAGAATCTCGCCAGCGCCAAGCTGCTGCACACGCCGAGCCCAATCAACGACATCCAGACCTGTACGGTTTCGCCCGCCATGGGTAAAAACCTCCCACTTTCCGGGGGCCACCTGCTTGGCGTCGATTGCCACCACGATGCACTGATTGCCAACCTTGGCTGAGGCTTCAGCAACCAGATCGGGGTTATTGACCGCCGCCGTGTTCATGCTCACTTTGTCCGCGCCCGCATTCAGCAGGCGCCGGACATCCGCAACGGTTCGCACACCGCCACCGACCGTCAAGGGGATAAATACCTGTGACGCACACGCCTCGACGATATGCAGGATGATATCGCGCTGATCGGACGATGCCGTAATGTCGAGGAAGGTCACCTCGTCGGCACCCTGGTCATCGTAACGACGCGCGATTTCGACGGGATCACCGGCATCGCGCAGGTCGACAAAATTGGTGCCTTTGACGACCCGCCCGGCGGTCACGTCAAGGCACGGAATGATACGTTTGGCTAGACCCACGGCAAACTTCCAGAATCGATAAACAGATGCATGCGTCGATCAAGCCTCGTCCGCCTTGTCGGCCTCGGCTTGAGCGGCTGCGAAATCCAAGGATCCATCATAGATCGCGCGTCCGGCGATCGTCCCCATGATGCCATCGCTCTCGACCGCGCATAACCGGCGAATATCATCAATATTCGACAACCCTCCACTAGCGATCACCGGGATCCGCAGCGATTGCGCCAGTTTGACCGTTGCTTCGATATTGATCCCGGAAAGCATGCCATCGCGCCCGATGTCGGTGTAAATAATGGCTTCGACACCGTAGTCCTCGCACTTTTTCGCGAGATCGATCACGTCATGCTTGGTCAGTTTCGACCAACCATCGACGGCCACCTTGCCATCCTTGGCATCGAGGCCGACGATGATCTGCCCGGGGAACGCACTGCAGGCATCATGCAGAAAGCCGGGGTTCTTCACCGCAGCCGTGCCGATGATGACGTAACTGACGCCACTGTCGAGACAGCGTTCGATAGTATCCAGATCACGGATACCACCGCCCAGTTGGACAGGAATCTCGTCGCCAACGGCGTCGACGATCTCCCGAATCGCCTTTTCATTTTTCGGTTTGCCGGCGAATGCGCCATTCAGGTCGACCACGTGCAAACGACGCGCACCTTGTTCGAGCCAATGAGTGGCTTGTTCACCGGGGGAATTGGAAAAGACCGTCGCTTCATCCATGAGGCCCTGCTTGAGACGGACGCACTGCCCGTCCTTCAGGTCGATCGCGGGAATGATCAGCATTTTGGGAAAACAAGAGGGTGGTTGAAAAAATCGGAAACCGGAGAACGGAAACGCTCAGGGAGCCCAAGAAATGAAGTTCGACAACAAGGTCAAACCTGCTTGCGCGCTCTTCTCCGGATGGCATTGAATGGCAAAGATATTATCCCGGGCCACCGCACTGGTAAAGGGGATTCCATAATCCGTCCTGCCTGCGACGCAATCCCGGTCGACCGGATCGACATAATAGCTGTGTACGAAATAGAAGCGAGAACCATCATTGATCCCCGCCCACAAGGGATGCGCGCCGCATTGCTCGACCTCGTTCCAGCCCATATGGGGTACTTTCAGCCGTTCCCCGGAACGGGAAAACATCTTATCCGACGGAAAGCGTCGAACGCTTCCGGAAAAGACCCCCAAACCGGGGACATCGCCCTCCTCGCTATGCTCGAAAAGCATTTGGAGACCGATGCAGATCCCAAGAAACGGCTTACTCTTGGCCGCATCGAGGACCACCGGACGTAGCCCGCGTGCGTCCAGTTCGCGCATACAGTCCGGCATCGCACCCTGTCCAGGAAAAACAACACGCTCTGCAGAGGAGACGACGGCGGGATCAGCTGTGACGATCACCTCTCGGCCATCGGCCACATGCACCAGCGCCTGCCAAACCGAGCGCAAATTCCCCATGCCGTAATCGATGACGGCGATTTTTCCTGTCTTGTTGGTCATCACAGGGAGCCCTTGGTGGAGGGAATCGTCCCTGCGCTACGCGGATCCGCTTCGATCGCCACACGCAAAGCACGACCGAATGCCTTGAAAATCGTTTCCGCCTGATGATGTGCATTCTCGCCACGCAAGTTATCGATGTGGAGGGTCATCAAGGCGTGATTCGACAGCCCCTGAAAGAACTCGCGAACGAGATCGACATCAAAGGCGCCGATCATTGCGCGCGTGAAATCGACATGAAATGACAGGCCTGGCCGACCGGAGAGATCAATAACCACCCGGGACAACGCCTCGTCGAGAGGCACGTAAGCATGGCCATAACGCCGGATCCCCTGTTTGCTGCCCAACGCCTGAACCAACGCCTGCCCAAGAGTGATACCAATATCCTCGACCGTGTGATGTGCATCAATATGCAAATCTCCGGTCGCCTCCACCTCAAGGTCGATCATTCCGTGCCGGGCTACCTGCTCAAGCATATGGTCCAGAAACGGGACCCCCGTAGCGAATCGACTTTTTCCGCTCCCGTCGAGATCGACACGGACGGACACCTGTGTTTCCAGTGTATTTCGGGTTATTTCTGCCTGGCGCATGATGGAATCGTGATCGAAGGTCTTCGCCTTTTGAGGCGGTTTATGTACAAGATCGGTCGTCAAGGCCCCATGATACCATCTGGTGCTTCCACCGCACCCGACCTTTCAAACTGCCCATGAGCCACTATTGGAGCCCACTCGTTCATGACCTGACCCCGTACACTCCGGGGGAGCAGCCCAAGCTGACCAATCTGGTCAAATTGAACACCAACGAAAATCCGTATCCGCCATCACCCAAGGCCGTTACGGCGATGCGCAACGAATTGGGCTCTGACGGCGCCACATTGAGGCTATACCCGGACCCGAACGCCGACCTGCTGAAGCAGGCCGTCGCCACGCTTTTTTCAGACCAGGGGGTGACATCCGCACATGTCTTCGTCGGTAACGGATCCGACGAAGTCCTGGCCCATGTATTCATGGCTCTGCTTAAACACGATAAGCCGGTTCTTCTGCCCGACATTACCTACAGTTTCTATCCGGTGTATTGCGCCCTGCACGGCGTGAACAGCCTTTCAATCCCGCTTGACGAGCACTTCGCCATCCGCGTCGACGACTACATGCAGGAGAATGGCGGGATAATCATCGCAAATCCCAATGCGCCGACCGGTCACTTGTTGCCGCTCGGAGAAATCGAGCGATTGGCCGCGGCCCATCCGGGCTCCGTGGTCGTGATCGATGAGGCCTATATCGACTTTGGCGGTGAAACTGCGATTTCCCTCGTTGGTCAGTTCCGCAACCTTCTGGTCGTCCGGACGCTGTCAAAATCGCATTCACTGGCCGGGTTGCGCGTCGGCTATGCTGTTGGCGACCCGGTGCTGATCGAGGGACTCGAGCGCATCAAGAACAGCTTCAATTCGTATCCGCTTGACCGACTGGCCATCGTCGGTGCCGCAGCGGCGCTCTCCGACGTCGAATATTCTGAAACGACGCGGCTGGCGGTAATGAACAGCCGCTCCGTTCTTGTCGCAGGACTGACCGAACTCGGATTCGAGGTTCTCCCCTCCGCGGCGAATTTCATTTTCGCCCGCCACGCCGAGCACGACGCGGCAAAACTCGCAGGGAAACTGCGGGAGCGCAGCATTATCGTTCGCCACTTCAGGTTGCCGCGCATTGACCAGCACTTGCGCATCACCATCGGCACGGACGCCGACTGCGCCGCGCTGATCGCCGCGCTCCGGGAAATTCTCTCCGCTGGCTGACGCCACCGTAGCGTAGACGCCAGAAGGGGCATGCCTAGGCATGCCCCTTCTGGCTTTCAGGAGTCGCTTCCCAGCCCCCACCGGGAAGCGGCCCGTCCCCAAATACGGGTTATTTCAACATATCCGGCAAGAACGTGATGAGCCATGAGTTAGTGGTCAGAATCACCAACGTCACCAGCAGCGCAAACAGATAAGGCAGCGATGCTTTCATTACCTTCTCTATCGGCACCTTGGTAATTGCACTGGCCACGAACAGGTCAAGGCCGACTGGCGGCGTGATGCAACCAATCGCCAAGTTGACCACCATGAGCACGCCAAAGAACAGCGGATCGATCCCCAGCGTTTTGGCCACGGGCAGGAAGATCGGGGTCAGGATAACAACCGCCGCCGAGGCGTTCACCATAGTGCCGGCTACCAGCAGCAGCACGTTGAGGACCATCAGGAACATAATCGGCGATGAGGTCAACGAAACAACGAACTCGCCCAACCGGTGCGGAATCATAAGGTTGGTCAACATCCAGCCAAATACGTTGGCCGCGCCGACCAGCAGCATGATCATCGTCGTGCCGATGACCGCCTGGAAGACGATCTTCGGAAAGTCGCGGAACTTGAGTTCCTTGTAGATGAACAGCCCGACGAAAATCCCGTAGACCACGGCCACTGCCGCCGCTTCGGTCGGCGTGAAGATGCCGCCGTAGATACCGCCAATGATGATCACCGGCGTCAGCAAGGCAAAAAACGACTCCTTGAAAGCCTTGACAACGCCGCCAATGGAAAACTGGCCATCAGGTTCGATGCCCACTTTCTTGGCCTTGTACCAGCTGACAATCATCATGGAAAGGCCCATCAAGGCCCCTGGAACAAAACC
>QKII01000099.1 GCA_003249625.1 Propionivibrio sp.
CGCGTGTTCTCGCCGATGCCGTTTGGCGCAACACCTTCCCAGGGAGCATCGGGCTTCTGCTCACTGGCCACCAGCCGTCCTTCACCCATCTGTTCCGAATAGGCCTCGAGGGCGAGCGTCCGTGCGCGCGGCTGGCTGCAGTCGTACTCGATCAGCGAGCGGATCGAGCCCACGACGGTGCGCTCATTGACCCATTGCGCTGTCGGGAAATCGGTCAGTTGATAGACGCGGACGAGATCGCCGTTGCGCTGTGCCGAACGCTGGTCGAGGTAGGCGCGGAAATTTTCAGTCCGACCGAGGCTTATCCACTCGCCGCTGATTTCATTGGAAAAGCCCGGGCGGATAATGGCCAGGAAGGAGAGCAAGGTGAGTGAAAGATGAACCCACGGGGGAGAGAAGAAGGATTTTCTCATCGAATTTCTGATCGCATGTCGGAAAAGCTCCCCGATTCCGTCTTGAACGATAACTGATTCCAGCGGAAGGGAAAGCCTCTCTCTGTCAGCTTGGCTACTTCTTCAGTTTCTCAATCATTTCCTCGACTTCCTCGCCGCCTTCTTCGTAGAATTTCTCCTCATCGGGGTCCAGTTCTTTCAGCAGACGCAGGAATTCTCCGGCGTGTTCCTTTTCCTCATTGGCCACATCAAGAAGAACCCGTTTTGCCAACTCGTTATCCGTGCTCTCGGCTGTTTGCTGGTATAACTGAATCGCTTCATATTCCGCGGCGATCATGAATCTGATGGCGCGGACCAATTCCTCATGCGAGAGATTGCGTTCATTTTTCAACACGGAGAATGGATTACAAAATTCCGGCATTTGACGGGTCCTTTCATTGGGGAACAGTACAAGTCACGAGGATTTCTGGCGGAAACACAGACGCAACAAGGACGCTGGAATCTTCATTTTCCATGACGTTCAGGATGCCAGATCCTCGTTGCATTGATATCTTACTTGCTTGACACCGATTCCGTCTTGCAGAGGTGAATTCATGAAACCTGTCAGAGCTGTGTTTCATATCGACGAGCTTGATAAATGGCCCCTTGTTTTGGCAAATATCCGCAACCTCGTCAGGGCTGTCGATATGACGATGGCCGAGATTGTCGTTATGGCCAATTCGAAGGCTGTGTCCGTTTTTGACGGATCGGTAGGCCAGGAGCATCATGCTGCGATTGCGGAAGCAGCCAATGCGGGCGTGGTCGTGTCGGTCTGCCAGAATTCACTGGATGGGTTGCATATCGGCAACGAACAGCTTCCCGAATTCGTCGTGGTCGTTCCTGTCGGTGTACTGGCCTTGATCGAGAGGCAATCGGTGGGGTTTGCCTACATCAAGCCTTGAGTCTCCGTGCGAGGCAGTTTCGTGTGGGGAGCGCTCCTCAGAGGGCGTGGTGAGAATGGCGCGCTCCTGATTTGGAAGGGCTCGGCGAAAAAAACGTGCTTGCTGCACGGTCCGGCAGCTATGCTGGAAAGGCAAGCGATCAAGTCATCTTCAAGGAGCGTTCCGATGAAACTTCAAATGTGTGCCCCTTTACGAGTCCTTTTCGCCGCGGTGGCGGCCCTGTCGATTCTGGTGGCGCCGGCCGGGGCGGCGGATAAGGAAAAGTTGGCCAAGCCGCTGGTCGTCGGCATGGAGCTGGCCTATCCGCCGTTCGAGATGACCGACCCGCAAGGCAAGCCGAGCGGAATCAGCGTCGACCTGGCCAGGGATCTGGCGCTGGCGCTGGGACGGCCCGCGGTCATCGAGAACATCGCATGGGATGGGCTGATTCCCGCGTTGAAGACCGGCAAGGTCGATCTGGTCATTTCGTCGATGACTGCCACCGCCGAGCGCGCGAAATCGATCGACTTCTCCGATCCGTACATCGCCACGGGATTGTGCCTGCTGCTGAAGAAGGATTCGGCGGTGCAGGGAGTTAAAGGTATCGCCGACCTGAACAAGCCGGGCGTCAAGGTCGCGGTGAAGAAGGGAACGACGGGCCATCTCTACGCGACGGCCAACCTGAAGAATGCCGAAATCCTCGTACTCGACAAGGAATCGGCTGCGGTCCTGGAGGTCTCGCAGGGCAAGGCTGACGCCTTCATTTACGACCAGATGTCGACCTACCAGAACTGGCAGCGCAACAAGGAGACGACGCGGGCGATTCTCGATCCGTTCCAGAAGGAGTCGTGGGCAGTCGGTCTGCGCAAGGGCAACGACGAACTGCGTGGCAAGGTCAACGCCTTCATCAAGGACTATCGCGCCAAGGGCGGCTTCGACCGTCTCGGCGACCGTTACCTGAAGGATATGAAAGACGAGTTCAAGCGCATGGGCTCGGCGTTCTTCATGTGAGCGGGCGTCGTCTCCCGTGAATTTGCTGTTCGCGCCGTCGCCGGGGAAGCCGGTCGCCCCCGCTGCCCGGGCGGTGTCGTTGTGTCTGGTTGCCCTGCTGGCGGCCGGGCTGTTCAGCTTCGCCTTCACGCAACTGCATTACGGCTGGAATTGGGATGCGATCTGGGTCTATCGGGCGAAGTTCGTGCAAGGCTGGCTGATGACGGTGGTGATTTCTCTCATCTCGCTGGGGGTCAGCCTGCTGATCGGGGTGTTGGCCGCGCTGGCCCGGCGGTCGATTCTGCTGCCGGTGCGTTACGCCGCCGTGTTGTACGTCGAGGCCATTCGCGGCACGCCATTGCTGGTGCAGATCCTGATTCTCTTCTACGTCGTGGCGAACGCCTTCGGCGTCGAGAACCGCTATATCGTCGGCATTCTCGCCCTGTCGCTGTTCGCCGGCGCCTACCTCGCCGAAATGATTCGCGCCGGCATCGAGAGCATCCGCGACTCACAGCTCGAATCGGCGCGGGCGATCGGCCTGACGCCGGCGCAGACCTACCGCTACGTCGTCCTGCCGCAGGTCGTTCGCCAGCTCGTGCCGCCGCTGGCCGGGCAGTTCGCCTCGATCATCAAGGATTCGTCGCTGCTTTCGATTATCGCTGTCAGCGAATTCACACTGAACGCGCAGGAGGTCAACGCCTTCACCTACAGCACGCTGGAAAGCTACCTGCCGCTGGCCGTCGGCTATCTGCTGCTGACGCTGCCGATCTCGCTGCTCGGCCGTGTGCTCGAACGGAGATTCCGCTTTGCGGCTTGAGTTGCGCCAGGTCAGCAAGCGCTTCGGCGAGAGCCAGGCGCTGCGCGAGGTCACGTTATCGCTTGCTGACTTCCAATCGCTGGCGATCATCGGCCCGTCGGGTGGCGGCAAGACCACGCTGCTGCGCATCCTGGCCGGGCTGACCGCGCCGGATGCCGGCAGCGTGGGCATCGACGGGCGGACGCTGGATTTCTCCGAACCGGCATTGCTTGCGCACCGGCGCAGCATCGGCACGGTGTTCCAGGCCTACAACCT
>QKII01000088.1 GCA_003249625.1 Propionivibrio sp.
GGAACATGGCGAATTGCTGATCCTGATGGGCTGCGAAAATGCACAGGGGTTCGGGATCGCCCGACCGTTGCCGGCGGAGGATTTCGCCGCGTGGGTACAAACCTGGCAACCGGACCCGGCCTGGGGCCAATGGCGGGAACGCGCAGTCGGGGTAAGTACGGTGCCTCTGCTGTTTGCCGTCGTTGAACATCGCCACTGGCTTTCTGCCTTGCAGCGTTACCTGCGTGGTGAGCACCGCGAGCCACCGCTGCTTGAGCGCCAGGACTGCCGTTTCTGCACATGGCTGCGGAATGAAGGGTTGGTGAGGTGTGCGGCCGATCCGGCGCTGCAAGCTGTCATTGCGCGGCACGATCGGGTACACCAAATGGCCGAGGAACTGCTCGTGCACCATGCGCGCAGTGAAAGCGCCGAGGCTGAACTGGGACTTAACACCCTGCACGACCTGAACGTTGAACTGACCGACGCCCTGCGGATTCTCGCGCACGACCCCTGTTGCTGATTCGTCAGCGCTCGTCGCCGTGGAAAGGGGGGGCGGCGTGACCTAAGCTGGGCTTATGCATCTAGCCCACCTATCCATTCTCGACGCGCTGCAGAGCCTGCGCACTTCGGAAACCGGTCTGTCGTCCGGCGAGGCAGCCCGGCGCCTGCGCGAATACGGAGAGAACCGCCTTGCCGAGGTCGGTGGCGAAGCCGAGTGGCGGCGGTTCGCCCGCGAGTTCACGCATTTCTTCGCGATCATCCTGTGGGTTGCGGCCGGGTTGGCCTTTTTCGCTGAAAGCTACAGTCCGGGCGAGGGGATGTGGCAGCTCGGTGCGGCAATCGTCGCTGTCATTCTGATCAACGGTTCGTTCTCGTTTTGGCAGGAATACCGTGCCGAGAAGGCGATCGACGCATTGCGCCAACTGCTTCCGCAGGAAGTCAAGGTGATGCGCGACGGGCAACTGACTACCGTCCCCGTCGAGCAACTCGTACCTGGCGATATTATCGTTCTTGAGGCGGGCGACAACGTGCCGGCCGACTGCCGTCTGATTTCCTGTAGTGGCATCCGGGTCAACGCCGCGACGATAACCGGCGAGTCGCGGCCCAAGGTGCGCAGTGCAGAGGAGGGTAGCGAAGCCGGCATGCTGGAAACGCGCAACGTGCTGCTTGCTGGCACTTCGCTGGTGTCGGGCGAAGGACAGGCCGTGGTGTTCGCCACCGGCATGCATACCGAGTTTGGAAAAATTGCCCACCTGACGCAGACCGCCGACAAGAGCGTGTCGCACCTGCAGCAGGAAATCCGGCGCCTGTCGCGTCTGGTAGCGATCTTCGCCACGGGCCTCGGTGTATTTTTCTTCGTTGTTGGCGCGGTTCTCGGCTTTCCGTTCTGGGCCAACCTGATGTTTGCGATCGGCATCATCGTTGCGAACGTACCGGAGGGGCTGTTGCCGACCGTCACCCTGTCGTTGGCGATGGCTACCCAGCGCATGGCCCGGCGCAACGCGCTGATCCGGCACCTGCCGGCAGTGGAGACGCTCGGCGCGACGACCGTGATCTGCAGCGACAAAACCGGCACGCTGACGCAGAACCGGATGGCAGTACACGAGGTATGGCTCAACGGGCAGGTGGTTGAAGCGATTCGTTCGGACATACCAGGGATGGCGCACCTGCAGTGCAACGCAGCGACTTGCCACAGCCTGAAGCAGAGCGTGCGCGATGGCCGGAATGTCTGGCTCGGTGACCCGATGGAGATGGCACTCGTCGAGTTCGGTCAGGAAGCGCTGCCCGCAGACGGGATCGCTACGACCAGCGAGATCCCCTTCGACACCGAGCGCCGGCGCATGTCTGTCGTCGTCGAATATGCCGACGCGCGCTGGCTCTTCTGCAAGGGCGCGCCGGAGGCGGTGTTGCCGCTGTGCGAGTCGATCGAGATCGACGGCGAAGACATCTCTCTCGACCAGCACGGTCGACATCATGCGGTCGATGCGCAGCAACGAATGGCTGATGCCGGATTGCGCGTGCTGGCGTTTGCCTGCCGCAAGCTCGAGCCGGGCGAAGAGGTGCTGGAATCCGGGATGGTGCTGTCCGGGCTGATCGGACTCTACGATCCTCCGCGGCCGGAAGTGCCGGAAGCGATCGCGCGCTGCCAGTCGGCCGGGATCAAGGTGATCATGGTTACCGGCGATCACCCGCATACTGCGCTGGCCATTGCACGCGAAATCGGTCTTGTGCCCGAGGATGATAAAGGTGAAAAAAACGGTGAGAGGAGCGTTGAGAAGGCGCGCGTGGTACTCGGGAATTCACTGCGCAAGATGAGCCGGTCCCAACTGCAGATGGTTCTCGACAGCCCGCATGTGATCTTCGCCCGCGTCACCGCCGAGCAGAAGATGCTGGTGGTCGACGCGCTGAAGCGCAAGGGCGAGATCGTTGCGGTGACCGGTGACGGGGTCAATGACGCGCCGGCACTGAAGTCGGCGCATATCGGCGTGGCCATGGGGCTGGCCGGAACCGATGTTGCCAAGTCGGCGGCCGACATGATCCTGCTCGACGACAACTTCGCGAGCATCGTCAATGCCGTGGAAGAGGGGCGGGCGGTGTTCGAGAACATCCGCAAGTTCATGACCTACATTCTCACCTCGAACATCCCGGAGATCGTTCCCTATCTCGCCTACGTCCTGTTGCGCATCCCCTTGCCGCTTACGGTGATCCAGATCCTGGCCGTCGACCTCGGTACGGACATGTTGCCGGCACTGGCGCTCGGCGCCGAAAAGCCCGATCCGGAGGTGATGCGGCAGCCACCGCGCCGGCCAGCCGAGCGCCTTCTTTCCTGGTCGCTGGTCGCGCGTGCCTACCTCTGGCTCGGACCGTTGCAGGCAGCGGCATCGTTGATTGCATTTTTCCTTGTGCTTCAGGCTGGTGGTTGGAATTACGGTTCTTTCCTGCCGTCGAGCGATCCGCTCTACCTGCAGGCGACTACGGCCTGTCTGGCGGCGATCGTCGCTACGCAGGTGGTCAACGTATTCCTTTGCCGGCACCCGCGGGAGTCGGCTTTCTCGTTTTCCCTGTCCGGCAATCGTTTTCTGTTACTCGGACTCGCTTCCGAGATCGGCCTGTTGCTGCTGATCGTTTTCTCACCGCCGGGGAACTGGATGTTCTCGGCGCAGGCGTTCGATGCCTCATGCTGGTGGCCGATCGTCGTCCTCGCACTGATCTTTGGCGGGCTCGAGGAAACCCGGAAGTTCCTCCTCCGGCACGGATGGCTGGCTGGTAAAATCGAACGGCATTGATTCCCGACCAACCCCCACTTTGGAGAGCTGACATCATGTACGTCGTTACCGTCCATTTTCATGTAAAACCCGATCACGTCGCCGATTTCCAGGCGGCCATGCTGGTAAACGCCCGCAGTGCCGTGGAAAAGGAGCCAGGCTGCCGCAGTTTCAACGTAACGGTCGACGAAAATGATCCGGCGCATTTCTTCCTCTTCGAGGTCTATGATGACGTAGCGGCCTTCGAGAAGCACAAAACCATGGACCATTTCGCCACGGTTAATCGGGTGATCGAGCCCTATGTTCTCGACAGCACCTTTGCAATGTTTTACACGGTCGGCTGATTCCGCGTGTAGAAAGTAGTTGTTTTTTTCGCGGACCTCGTATCTAATCACTTCTCACGCACTTTTCTGGATCGCAGAAATGCCCGCAATTGACCTGGTCGCCACTGTTTCTTTCCTCGTCGCCTCAATGGCCTCGTTGGCGCTGGTCATTTCGATTCGTGCAGTACCGGTAGTACGCGTAGTAGAAGTAGTACGCGTAGTAGTACCGCGCGCACCGTCGAGGGCCAGAAGAAGGTAAGCGAAACAGCAACCGCAACCAAACACTTCAAAAACCCCCGCCGGTGCAAGTCGAGCGGGGGTTTTCGTTTCTGCCCCCGCAAACGTCAAGCCGGCATCCCCGTCCCATCGAAAGGAGATGTCAATGAGTCAAGACACCACAGAAACCCTGACCGGGTCGCAGATCGTCGTGCGCCTGCTGGAGCGACAGGGCATCCGTCGCATTCCGGGCATCCCGGGCGGCGCGATCCTGCCGTTCTACGACGCACTGTCGCAGTCGACACTGATCGAGCACGTGCTGACCCGCCACGAACAGGGCGCCGGCTTCATGGCCCAGGGCGCGGCACGGGCGACCGGAGAGGTGGCCGTGTGTCTGGCTACCTCAGGTCCTGGCGCGACCAACCTGCTGACGGCGATCGCCGACGCCAAGCTCGACTCGATTCCGATGGTGGCGATTACCGGACAGGTGGCCAGTTCGCTGATCGGTACTGATGCCTTCCAGGAGGTCGATACCTACGGCCTGACGATCCCGATAACAAAGCACAACTTCCTCGTCAGTTCGGCGCAAGAGCTGCTCGAGGTGATCCCCAAAGCCTTCCGCCTGGCTGCTTCGGGTCGGCCGGGGCCGGTGCTGGTCGATATCCCCAAGGACGTGCAGAACGAACGGATCGAGGTGACGGAATGGCCCGAGCCGGGGCGGCGCGAAGTAGCTCCTGCTGCTGACGCCGATTCCATTGCCGTCGCGGCGGCGATGATCAACGGGGCGCAACGGCCGATTCTCTACCTTGGGGGCGGCGTGGTGCACTCCGGCGGTTCGGCGGAGGCAGTGCAGCTCGCAGAAAAAGCCAGCCTGCCGACGGTGATGACGCTGATGGCCCTTGGCGCGATGCCGGTTGATCACACTCTGTCGCTCGGAATGCTCGGCATGCACGGTGCACGCTGCACCAACCTGGCGCTGGATGAGTGTGACCTCCTGATTGCCGTCGGTGCGCGCTTCGACGACCGCGCCACCGGCAAGGTGGCGGCATTTTGCCCGAGTGCGAAAATCATCCATATTGATATCGACCGTGCCGAACTCGACAAGATCAAGACGGCTCATGTCGGCATTCAGGGCGACGTCAAGGAGGTTCTCGGCCGCCTGTTACCGGAGGTTCGGCAGGACCTGCGTACCGCGTGGCTGGGCCGCGTCGGCGAACTGAAAGCGACCTGTCCGCAGCAGACGCCCGGTGCCGACGATCCGCGCACACCTTTCGGTCTTATTCGTGCTGTCGCGGAATGCGTGAATGACGAGGCAATCGTCGCCACCGACGTCGGTCAGCACCAGATGTGGGTGGCGCAAGGGTATCCGCTGCGCAGACCGCACCAGTGGCTGACCTCCGGTGGCCTCGGCACGATGGGCTTCGGTCTGCCAGCGGCGATCGGTGCGGCGATGGCGCAGCCAGAACGCACCGTTGTGTGCTTCTCCGGTGACGGCAGCATCCTGATGAACATTCAGGAGCTCGCTACGGCCGCCGAGGAAAACGCCAACGTCAAGGTCGTCTTGATGAACAATGCCTCGCTCGGCCTCGTCTTTCAGCAACAGACGCTGTTCTATGGTCAGCGAACCTTCTCGTCGAAGTTCAAGGGGGTGCCTGATTTCCTCAAGATCGCCGAAGGGTTCGGCTGGCAGACGCTTGATCTCGATGCGGCGAACGATCCCAAAGCCGCGTTGCAGGCGGCATTTGCGCTGCGCGGACCGATGTTCATCCACGCCAGCATCGACCGCCACAAACAGGTGTTGCCGATGGTCGCCCCCGGTGCCGCCAACAAGGACATGATTGGAGACTGAGATGAATTCGATTACCAAAAAACACCACGATGCAGGCCAGGCGCAGGCTGTTCTGGAACTGGACGTCAACAACCACGCCGGCGTGATGTCGCATATCGTCGGGCTGTTCTCGCGGCGCGCCTACAACGTCGAAGGCATCCTCTGCATGCCTGTGGGCAGCGGTAAGACCAGCCGCATCTGGCTGACCGTGAACGAGGATGCTCGCCTCGAACAGATGATTCGCCAGATCGAAAAGCTGGAGGATGTGCTGACCGTTAATCGGCATGGCGCCAGCCATGAGGTGTTCGACCGCGTCGGCGAGTTTTTCCAGTAAGACGTTGTAATACAGGGCGGGATTTGATCTTTTCCTGCCCTGTGATCGATAGGGTATGTGGCTTCAGGTCCTGTGCAAGTTGGCTTGTGAAGTGAGCATCCATCCGCTCCACTTCAACGGCAATGTGAAGCAAGCATCGCCCTTGATGCCCAAAGTTGGTCTTGAAATGGGCAAAAGAATCGGAATCATGTGAGTACGGAGAACGGTCGCGTCCCCTGTGCTCGGATGGAGCAAGGTTGGGGCGCGTTCCAGATCAAACCAAAACCTAATCGCTTCGGCCTCGGCCAAAAAAAGGTCACGCCGCACAGCCATTCGTATCGTTCCCTATGCCGGTTTCAAAATCCGGACTGTCGGCTCCATACACTCTTCCGTCCTTGAGATAACCTCCGTTAGTCGTCGAAAAGATACCGTTTGTCAGGCAAATGCGTGCGGGGTGTCAGAGACCTTACTAAGGTAATAGTACTTAGGTTATATACTGGCGGTGTATTAGTGGCTTGGGTTGTTTCAGAGGGATGGTAGTCAGGGCATCGCTTCTTCCAGCAATAGTCCTGAACTCCAAAGCCATGTCGTGGATTTGGCGAACTGGAAATACGAAGTTGAGATTAGGGAGCGTTGATAATGAAAAAGCGGGCGGGATTCACACTGATCGAGTTGATGATTACCGTTGCCGTTATCGGCATTCTGGCTGCGATAGCCTATCCGTCATACTAGGACTACATCCGCCGGAGCAAGCGTGCTTCTGCCAAGGCAGTATTGTCTGATCTGGCGAATCGGCAACAGGCATACCTGAACGATAAACGAGCTTACGCAGAGTCGCTATCTGCGCTCGTTCCCTCTTTTTCTCCACCGAGCGAGATTGGCGCCGACTATCAGTTTGCGGTGACGGCTGATAACACTGCGTCGCCACCCTCATTCAGCGTGACCGCTACGCCGGTCTCTTCGACAATGCTGGCCGATTC
Source organism: Propionivibrio sp. (assembly GCA_003249625.1). The sequence goes on from QKII01000088.1 coordinate 6,906, forward strand.
GTGTGGAACGTCGGCTTCGATCCCGTTGGCTTTGTCGCAAGCGGGGGCGCGAACTCCGGCATCTTGTTGGTAGATGCCATGAAAACCAACCGTTGCACTTCTTCCGCGAAGGTGATGCAAGGTTTCACGCTCGTCGAGTTGATGGTTGTCATCAGTGTTTTGGCGATTCTGGCGACCATTGCCGTTCCGTCGTTCCAGGAGTTGATTGCGGCGCAACGAGTCAGGGCGGCTGCATCCGCGCTCTATGAGAGCTTGCTACTCGCACGATCCGAAGCAATCAAACGGAATAGCAGCGTTACCTTGTCGGCAAATTCTACCGATCTCGCGAATGGATGGAGCGTTTTCCTCGCGGACGGCACTACATCGGTGAGAACGCAAGAACCGCTCGGTGCAGTGACGTTTTCCCCGGCCTCTCCAGCATTGGCGTACACGGCGTTAGGACGGTTATCGGGAGCTACTCAGGACATTATCGTTAGTGCCGCGGGGACGTCGAAACAACGGAAAGTCCGTGCCGAAGCTTCCGGCAGAGTGTGTGTGGCTGAAGGAGACGGCTCATGTTGAACGGATTCAATGGATTCATGTGTCGATCCTGCAATTTTCGAGAGTCGGGCTTTTCGCTTATCGAGGTCTTGGTGACGCTGGTGATTCTTGCCATTGGGCTGCTGGGCCTTAGCGGACTGCAAGCCAAGGTGAGCATCATGGAAATGGAGTCCTATCAACGCGCTCAAGCCTTGTCGTTGGTTCAGGACATGGAAATCCGGTTGCGTTCCTCGCGTGGTCTACTCGCCGGCCCGCTGGCTCCGGTGGCTTCCGGGGGAACGGCAGTTACGACTACGGTCGGTCCTGACGGAGATACGGGGTATACAGGTACGTCGAATTGCGCGACCGAAACCGGGGCGGAACTTCAGGTCTGCCAATGGGCGGCAGCCATCTCCGGTGCTGCAGAGAGAATTGCAGGCTCCAAGATCGGCGCCATGCTTGGCGCGAGAGGATGTATCGTCAGCGTTTCGCCGTCTCAGCTTGATGCGCTGGGTGAATACTACGTGGTCGTCGTATGGCAGGGGTTGGTGGCGACCGCGGATCCCGACGCCGGGACCTATGCCGCGAATTGTGCATCGGATAACGATTATGGCACCGGGCTGAGGCGCGCAGCGGTCATGCGTGTTCTGGTCCCGAAACTGGATGCGTAAGAAATGATCAAGTCACTTCTTCGTCGTTTCGCAGAAAGGCGGTTGGCTGCGTGCTCCTTGTCACCGTCTTCGATCAACCAGCGTGGATTCACCTTGGTCGAGTTGATGGTCGCTATCGCCTTGGGGTTGCTGGTACTCGCGGCGCTTTCGGCCCTTTTCGTCAGTACCAGTGCCAATCGAAGAGAAATCGATCGTGCAGCAGGTGTTCTCGAAAACGGACGCTATGCGTTGTCTGTGCTTCGAAGCGATTTTGCACTCGCCGGCTATTATGGAACGCTTGCTGCGCCTGTCGGGACTGTGGACGCCGCTTGTTCAAACGACATCGCAGATTGGGACGATTCCCTCTCTTTTCATGTGTGGGGAAGCAATAACGGGGGGAGTGAACTCAGTGGCTGTTTTGCCAGTAGCTCATTGGCTCCCCGGAAAGCCAGTTCGGATGCCGTAGTCATTCAGCGCGCCAGCACGTGTGTTTCCGGACCGACTGTGGAGACGGGGTGCGAGCCTCGAATCAGCAGCGGCAGCGAGGCGTATATTCAGGTTTCGGAATGTGGTGCTGAGTATGCCGGGAGCGCCAAACCGTTTACCGTATATCTTGGTAACTCGGGCACGGCAACAACATGGAATAAGCGTGTTGTGGGAGGTGTGACTTGTACTACAGACGGGTCTGCGCCGATTCGTCGCTTCTACAAGAGCCTGTACTACGTCGATACGTCAAATAATCTTGTCCGTGCCGACATGGTCGCCGCGGCAACGGCCAGTACGCCGCCAGCTTATACGGTCACTACGCTTGCGGAAGGCATCGAGAACATCCAGTTTCAATATGGCTTCGATACCAACAATGATGGGACCGCCGATGAATTTGGACAGTCTCCGCCCGGTGGTTACACGTGGAGCGACGCGATGGGGGTCAGGGTCTGGGTTATGGCGCGGGCACCTACAGCGACACCGGGCTACTCGAACGACAAACAACTTGTCATGGACGACTATTCGGTAACACCGAGCGACTCGTTCAAGCGGCATGTCTTTTCAAGCTACATCGGCTTCGTCAATGCTTCCGGAAGGAGATTCCAATGATCGAGCCCCGCTTGTACCGACGTCAAGTCGGAGCCACGTTGATCGTGGGCCTGATCATGCTGATCTTGATGACGCTGATCGCACTGTCGGCCTTCCGGCTTTCAAACACCAATCTCAAGATTGTCGGGAACGAGCAAATCCGCAACGAAGCCGAGTCCGCCGCCGTCTATGCGTTCGATGCTGCAGCGAACTCGCCGACGTTTGCGTCGGCAACGGGCGCGACAACCACAACGGTCAACGTCGGCATGGCCAATTACAACGTTACGATCAGCAAGCCCGACTGCAAACGCTATCGCGTGATTCCGAAATCCGAGCTGGTTACCTCGTCGGGAGGGTTGCCTGCCGTTGCGCCAAACGACGTTGCGTGTTTTACGGGTTCGAGTTCTTCGCCTCTGACGATCGTTAACGCGACCTCGGTTGCCTCAGAAGGGGATTCGTTGTGTGCCGCTACGCTTTGGGAGTTGCAGGCGAGCGTTGTTCCCGCGGCGTCGGCTGTTAACACCGGTGTCATGCTGAATATGGCGGAGGGGTTGGAACAGCGATTGACGGTCCCGGATGCCCAGACAGCCTGCCAATAATTTTCGTATCGTGCGCCAACTCAGGAGAGTCGCCATGACGCATATTCGCAAGAGATCTTTGCCCATCGTTTTCGCGATGCTGGCAGGTTGTGCTTCAAGACATCGACCTCTACGTTTCGGGAAGTTCGACACAGAATGCTCCCAAGGTCCTTATGCTTCTGGACAATACGTCCAACTGGGCGCAGGCGGGCTGGGACCGCGCCGACGCGTTGGCTGCTTGTAATGGAGATACGACCTGTCAAGGGTACGTCGCCCAGATATTTGGCACGAATACGTCGCTGAAGCAAGGGCAGGTCGAGGCGGCAGCGATCAAGCTGGTCCTCAACGAACTCGTCTGTAACAACACGAGTACTCCGATCGATGTTAACGTCGGGCTTGAGTTTCTTGCGCCGGAAAAGGGGGCGAATGGAAACAGCCAGATTCTGTCCGGGTATATCCGCCGTGCCATTTCGCCGCTGACCGCGACAAATTGCGCGAATATCATCAGCGATCTTGACTCCATTATCGCCAACATCAATTCTCCAGCTTTCAAGGCCGCTTCGAGTGCCTCGTATGGAGAGGCACTTTTCGAGGCGTTCAAGTATTTCGGCGGTTACACGGACCCGAAACGCGCGATCAACGATTCGCCGACGACGGCGAATGATGGCCAGGGGACGCCAATTAGCCGGGGGGCGTTTGGTCCCCAACGCTACACCGATCATATCTTGTACGCCGATGAGTATGCATTCAAGGATGGAGACAAGATAGCCGGCCTATATAGCAGCCCAATCGACAGCACCAATGCATGCGGTAAGAATTACATCATCTTTGTCGGCAACAACTGGCCGAATGCCGACAATTCGAGTCTGCTTACCGGACTGAACAATACCTCGGCTACGCCGGACTGCTGTGCGGGCAGCAACGTCAACTCGCATCGCCTCGGCGACGTGTGGACAAAGTTTCTCGCGACGACCGACGTCAGCAGCGTCATCGACCAGCAACCGGTCTTTACCTTCGCGGTAAATATCTACGCGCCGGGAACGACACAGAATAGTACCTGGCAGAACCAGAAGAAACTGCTCCAGTCGATGGCTGTGAATGGGGGGACGGGCGCCGCTGGGTACTACGAAGTCGACGGCAATCTGAAAAAGTTGATTGACGGTATCAAGGATATTTTCCTGTCAATCGCTGCAACGAACAGCGTGTTTGCCTCGGCCTCATTGCCCGTGAGCGTAAATACCCAGGGGACCTATCTGAACCAGGTCTTCGTCGGCATGTTCCGGCCCAATGCGTTGGCCTATCAGAGGTGGAACGGGAACCTAAAACAGTACAAGTTCGCGGCCAATACGGCAGGCGATGTCTATATGGCCGACGCAAACAACAATGCGGCGATTGATACGGCGACGACAGGTTTTGTCCGTCAGTGTGCTGTCAGCTTCTGGGATGCCGATACGAGCAACTGGCCGGTTAGCGGAACTGCCTACTGGAATCGGGTGCCTACCAGCGAGACACCAGAGAATGGATGCACGACGCCGCCGAGTGATGGTGTAAACACCGTTTTCTCTCCATATTCCGACTGGCCGGACGGTAACCTCGTTGAAAAGGGCGGGGCAGGGCTGTGGCTGCGTAAACAGATTTGCGGCACCGGTCAATCGCCGACTTATTGCGGTCGGCTTATCAAGAGTTGCGCGACGACGGACTGTTCGTCTCTGGTCGACTTCACGTCGAGCAATATCACCTCGCTCTCCGCCAGCCTCGTTAACTGGGTTGCCGGCGGCAATTTGGGGGACGGTCCTCCCAGCGTGACCGGGAGTCTCTACCAGTTCTATAACGAGACGACACAAAGCCCGCCGACGGATGGTTTGTCCGCTTCACAGTCCTACACGCGCCCGACCGTGCACGGCGATGTCGTACACTCGCGACCTCTTGCCATCAACTACGGTACCGGAACCACTGACGATATCGTCGTTTTCTACGGATCCGGGGACGGCATGCTGCATGCGATTGACGGGAATCGCACTTCGTCTCCCGCGGGCACGACGCCGGGGCGGGAACTCTGGGCGTTCGTCGCTCCGGAGTTTTTCCCGAAATTCGCTCGCCTGAAGGAGAACAGCCCGAAAGTGGCTTATCCGACGGTAACGGATACCCCCGCACCCACGCCGCGCGATTACTTCTTTGATGGCTCGATCGGTGCCTATCAGGAGCGCGACAGCGCGGGTGCCGTATCGAAACTCTGGCTTTTCCCGTCGATGCGTCGTGGCGGTCGAATGATTTACGCTTTCGACGCGACGACGCGGCCGGCAGGTACGGAGGGGAGCGCCCCGACGTACAAGTGGAAATTCGGTTGTCCAACCTCGAGCGATACCGGTTGCTCATCTGGATCGGGGGTCTCCAACATTGGCCAGACATGGTCGACGCCACGAATCATGCGGCTTAAGGGTGATTCGACAATCTACCTCGTATTTGGCGCCGGTTACGACACGTGTGAGGATGTGGACGATCAGGTGAACGGTGCCGGGAAGTGCGGTGCAAATACGAAAGGGCAGGGGATCTTCGTGCTGAATGCCGATACAGGTGTAGTCGTGAGATACATCGATCTGGCAAGTTTCGATGGATCTGTGGTCGCCGGGCGGGTGATTGCCGACGTTACGCCGGTAGATGTCAACCTTGATGGCTATACGGACTATATCTACGCAGGTGATACGCGAGGGAATCTGTGGCGCATCAACATGAGTTCCGGAACGGGTTATGTCGGTCTGTCATCCGCCAACTGGGCTCCCCAGCGCCTTGCCTATCTGGCCGACTGGAGCGCTACGGCCACGGCGCGCAAGGTCATGTATTCAGCCGACGTCATAACTTTGGGGTCGGTGAATCTGGTTCTTGTGGGCACTGGTGATCGCGAGCATCCGCTTGGTACGAGCGCAGCGGCAACGGTACGGAACCGTTTCTACGGCATTTACGACACCTATGGTTCAACTCCTTCGGCAATCAACGGTAATGATTGTGATGCCTCAGGAGACAACTTGCTGACTTCTGGATGTTCCTTGGTAGATGTGACCGACACCAGTCAGGATTATTCGTCGATGCCGGTTGGGGCGAAGGGCTGGGTCTTGAAGCTTTACTCCGAAGACAGCACGACCAAGGAACAAGTCATCACTACCCCGGTAACGACGGGCGGTGTCACCTATTTCAGCACGTTCCAGCCGACGGACCCGGCCGCGTCAGCCAACCAATGCTCCAATCTTGGAACTGCGCGAGGCTACGCCGTCAATTTCCTTACGGGGGGGCTGCGCACCGGCGATACATCGCGATGGTCGGAATTCGCCGGGGGTGGATTTGCACCGTCACCTGTCGCCGGGGTTGTCAGGCTTGATGATGGGACGCTGGTGCCATTTATCCTGGGTGGAAAGGGGGGGTCGGCTCTGGAAGCGGGGAAGGTACCGATCAGCATCAAGCCAACGAGGAAGCAAGTGTATAGATATAAGAAGATTGACTCCAAATAGGGCTGGGCCAGGCAGACTGTTCTTGCTTGCATAAGAGAGAACTGACTTGTCTTTACCGTGGTCGAGGGTATTTCTTCGAATATACAAAACCGCGCTGTCAGCGCGGTTTTGTTTTGTACGGTCATCAGCTATTGTCCGGATGGCCCTGTAAGGATTTCGCTGGACGTTTTTGCCGGTTCTGGTAGTAGAATGCTTCGTTCCTAAGCGTCAGATTGTTGTTCCATATTCGCACAAGATTGTTTGTGCCCGAAAACTCCGAAAACTCAGATACGGAGGCGGTATGGTCAGGGTGTGCTTCACTGGCGGGTCGATTCGAGTCTCTGCTGCAACGGCAGTGGCGATGCCGTTTGTTTTGCCTTGCGGTAGCCGTGAGGTGTTTCTTTCCCTTTTGTTGTGTCGTTTGGTTCCGAGCAAACCGGAAGGCGTTCGCCTGCCCGGTTGAATTTCCCAACCTTCATTTGGATATCCAACCATGAAAGTCAAGAAAGCGAAGTATCCCGGTATTCCCAGCGTCATTCACGGCAATGGCGCCGTCGCGCATGTGATGAGCAACGTGTGCGGTGGCGTGATCGGCTACCCGATTACCCCGTCCACCGAGATCGCCGAACTTTACGAGGCGTTCCGGGCTGAAGGCGGCGTCAACGTGTGGGGCAAGCACCCCTTCTTCTTCGAGCCAGAAGGGGAGCATTCGGCGCAGAGTGGGGCATTGGGCGCGGCCTTGACGGGCGGACAGTTCATCTCCAACGCCTCGTCGAGCCAGGGCATCCTGTATGCCATGGAATCGCACTTCGTGACGGTTGGCAAGAAGGTTGGCGGTTTTGTGCTGCAGGTGGCGGCACGGGTCGTCTCAAAACACTCACTGAACGTAATGGCTGGGCACGACGATGTGTATGCCCTCTTGCAATCGGGCTATACGATCCTGTTCGGCTCCAATCCGCAGGAAGCGGCGGATCTGGCGGCGATCTCTTATCGCACCTCGGCGTTGTCGCTGATTCCGGTCGCCAATGCGATGGACGGTTTCGCCACCAGCCACATGATGAGCGAGGCGTTGTTGCCCGAGCCCGAACTGCTTCGCAATTACCTCGGCGATCCGGCAGGGCGTATCACCTGTCCGACTTTGGCACAGGAAATTCTGTTTGGTTCCAAGGGCCGCGTGTTCCAGTTGAACCAGTACCTCACCCGCCATGCAGCCGATATCACCGAGGCAAACCTCGCCGCGCTGAAGAAATTCCTCGACGGCAACGCCGCCAAGGTCGAGAAGGACAACGACGGAAAACTGGTCGAGAAAACGCTCGGCTGGCTGCCGGAAGAGTTGCAGGGCCAATGGCGGCGCCAGTGGCTTAACGCCTTTGAGAAGGGGACACGCCAGCTCGTGCCGGCGCTGGTGGACGTCAATAACCCGGGCCTGACCGGGCCAGTGCAGAATCAGCCGGACTTCCAGGCCGGCGCCGTCGATCATCGCACGCACTTCGCCAGCGCTGTTCCGGCGCTCGTGCGCCAGGCGATGGCTGAATACTCGGCGCTGACGGGGCGCACCTATTCGCCAGTACATACCTACATGTGCGACGACGCGGAAACGGTGATGGTCGGGCTCGGCTCGGTCTGCGATGACGTCGAGGCCGTCGTCACTCACCTGCGCAGCCAGGGCAAGAAGGTCGGCCTCGTGGCGATCAAGCTGCTGCAGCCTTTCCCGGAGGCCGAAGTGGTTGCTGCGCTGGCCGGCAAGAAGGCCGTGACGGTGCTGGAACGCTCGGACCAGGCGGCGCTTACCCCTCTGGTGACTCAGGCACTGTTCAAGGCTCGCGAGAATGGCGAGTTGAAGAAGGGCGAAGCCGAGCGCCACGCCGGCATTCCGGCGATCAAGGCCACGCCGAAAGTTACCACGGCGATCTTTGGCCTCGGCGGCCATGACCTGCAGCCGCGTCATCTGGTCGCCGCCTTCAAGGCCATGGAAACAGGCAAGAGCGCGTCGCTGATCTACCTCGGTTCGCAGTTCTTCTCCAAGACACCAACCCCACGCATGGCGGAGTTGCAGAAGAAGCTGAAGGCCGCATATCCGGAAACCGAATTGATGGCGCTGGATACCGAACCGAATCCGCGCCTGCTGCCAGACTCTGCGTTCCGCGTACGCTTCCATTCGGTCGGTGGCTACGGAACGATTGCCTCGGGCAAGCTGCTGACTGACATCCTCGCTGGCGTGCTCGACATGCATTCGAAGTCGGCGCCGAAGTACGGCTCGGAAAAGAGCGGTGCGCCGACGAACTTCTACATCACGCTGTCGCCGGAACCGATCAAGATCACCAACGCCGAACTGGAGGACGTCGAGGTCGTCATCTCGCCGGACCACCGCTCGTTCGTGCATACCAATCCGTTGAAGGGATTGGCGGAGGGCGGCACCTTCATCCTGCAGTCGAATGCCACGCCCGAGCAGGTGTGGGAGGATCTTCCGGCGAAAGCACGGCAGACGATCCGTGAGAAGAAGATCAACTTCTTCGTTATCGATGCCTTTGCGGTCGCCAAGAAGCATGCTCCGACACCGGAGCTGGCTACACGCATGATGGGCATCGCCTTTATCGGTGCGGTCGCCGGGCACGTCAAGCAGGTGTCGGCGGGCGCGACGCCCAAGGCCATTCTGGAAAAGGTGCGCAAGCAGATCACCAAGAAGTTCGGCAGCAAGGGGGCGGCGGTCGTCGAGGGCAACATGGAGGTGATCCGCGAGGGCATCGAGGCGACGAGCCGCGTCGACTACGACAAGCCTGCCTTCACCAAGATCGATGCCAAGCCGGCTCCGATCACCCTGCGCAACGTCACGCTCTCCGCGTCCATGTGTCAGCCCGACGGCGCGTCCGCCTGTGGCCTGTTCGATCGCGAGTACTTCAACGACATGGTTGCTACGCCATTCCGCGAGGGAACCATCGGCGAAGCGCCGGTGATGCCGGGCGCCGGATTGTTCATGCCGGCAGGCACCGCCGGCTCGAAGGACAAGGGGCTGTTCCGCCGCAACGTGCCGCTGTTCAATCCCGATTTGTGTACCGGCTGCATGGAATGCACGCTGGTCTGCCCGGATGCCGCGATACCGAACACCGTGCATGAAATTCACGAACTGATGTTCACCGGCATACGCCAGCTCGATATCACTGAGGCGCAACGTGACGCGATGCGCGGTCAGGTTTACGCCGTGGCCGAAGCAGTGCGCGAAGCCTACCGCCGTACCAAGGATGCACGTCCGTTCCACGAACTGGTCGCCGAGGCGGCTTCAGGCTTGCCGACGCGCCAGGCAACCCTGCTTGGCAACTTCAGCAAGCTCGTCGACCTGCTGGCGACGTACCCGGTCGCTCGTACGCGGCCATTCTTCGATGCGGCCGAGAAATCCAGCGCTGGCAGTGGTGGGTTGTATTCCGTGACTGTCGACCCGTGGAAGTGCACGGGCTGTCTCGAGTGCATCGAGGTCTGTGGCCCCGGCGCGCTGTCGGCGCAGGAGCAGGACGCGGCTTTGCAGAGCACGCTGCAAACCCGTTTCGATTTCATGAGCAAGACGCCAAACACACCGGCACGCTTTGTCGATGGCGCCGTTCAGTCGGGCGGCGAGATCAAGCGCATGCTGCTCGACCGCGACAATTACTACTCGACCACCGGCGGTCATGGCGGCTGCCGCGGTTGCGGCGAAGTAACGGCGATCCGTCTGGTAGTGGCAACCAATCATGCGATCACCGAGAAGCGCCGGCTTGATCACATTGCCGAACTCGAGAAGTTGATCGCCGACCTCGTTGCCAAGCAGAAGACGCTCGGCAAGAAGGAAACGGAGCGCAGCCAGCGCATTGGCGAACTGCTTGCCACGTTGGAGAAACGCCTGTACCTCTACGAAGGCGGCCCGACCGGCAATGGCCCGGCCGGGGCGATCATCGCCAACTCGACGGGTTGCAGCAGCGTCTATGCGTCGACCTTCCCGTTCAACGCTTATAACGACCCGTGGGTCAACAGCCTGTTCCAGGACGCCCAGCCGCTGGCCAAGGGTATCTTCGAAGGCATCTCGGCGCAGAACGCACCGGACGTCAAGGCCATGCGCCTGGCGCGCCTCGAACTGGACGACGCCTACGTGCCCGAGCAGCACGACAAGGAATTCCGCTTCCTGTCGTGGAACCAGTTCACCAAGGAGGAACTGGCGCTGATGCCGACGGTGCTGACCATCGGCGGCGACGGCGCGACCTACGACATCGGCTTCGGCGCCTTCTCGCGCATCCTCGCGAGCAACACGCCGGTTAAGATGCTGGTGCTCAACACCGGGGCGTATTCCAATACCGGCGGGCAGGCGTCCACGTCCAGCTTCACCGGGCAGGACTCGGACCTCGCGCGGCACGGCGGGGCACATAGCGGCAAGCAGGAATCCCGCAAGGAACTCGGCCTGATCGCCTCGTTCCACCCGAACGTCTTCGTCTGCTCGACGACCACTGCGCTGCAGGGTCATTTCCTGAAGAACACCATGGAACTGATCTCCTACGCCGACGGCCCGGCGGTGCTCGACGTCTATACCCCATGCCAGGGCGAGCACGGCATTGCCGACAACGTCTCGGCGCGGCAGGCGCGTCTGGCCGTGGAAAGCCGCATGAATCCGGTGTTCGTGCATGATCCGCGCAAGGGCAAGACACTGCACGAGTGGTTCTCGCTGGACGGCAACCCGGACCCGGACAAGACCTGGGCGAAGACCTCGCTCGAGTATCTCGACGACACCGGCGCCGTCCAGTTGATGGAGCTCGAACTGACGCCGGCCAATTTCGCCCTTGGCGAAATCCGCTTCAAGAAGCAGTTCAAGAAGCTGGCTGCCGATACGCCGAATCTGGTACCGATTGCCGAATACATCGATCTGCCCGACGAAGCCCGGTCCGGCAAGATGCCGTTCGTATATTCGGTCGATGCAAGCAGGAAACTGGTGAGGATGAGCGTTTCCCCGTCCATCGTTGCCCTCATCGAGGAGCGGCGCAAGAACTGGAGAATGCTGCAATACCTGGCCGGCTTCCATGTGGCGACAATGGATGCCAGCCACCGCGCGGCAATCGACGCGCTGCAGGCGCAGGTCAAGGAATCTGCCAAGCAGCACGACACCTCACTCGACGCGATCGCCCGGGCGATGTCAGAACTCGCCGCATCGAGCAAGGCGCCGGTTGGCGGTGCGCGGACCATTCCGATAGTGCCGGTCGGCGGTGGCGGTGGGAATAACGCTCAGGCGCCGGCGGTTGCAGGTGCAGATACAGCGGTGGTCGATGCGCTGGTGACGATCGCTGATTCGACCAAGTGTACCAACTGCAAGACCTGCTATCAGGACATCCCCGAACTGTTCGAGAAGACGCGCATGGTCATCGACGGTGAGAGCCGCGAGGTCGCGCGCCTGATTCCGGGGGCGCTGGAGAAAGTGACCGTGACCCCCGAGCTGAAGGCGCGCATCAAGCGGGTATCGGCCAACTGCGACGCGGAGATCATTCGATGAGTAACGGAGCATCTCAATTCGGTCAGGACGATCTGCAGCGCTATCGGGAGGCCAGCAATGCGCTGGACGCCACGCGCTCGCAGGTCGAGGCTCTGGAGCAGACGCCCGCAGTCGGCACCTTCAACAAGCAGATGGATCTTTTGCGCCGCCGTCTGCTCAACGATCCGCAAGCGTTCCGTGATCTGTTCATTTCCGAGGGCGCCGGTGCGGTTGTCGCCGAGTTTCAGCAGGATGAACTCTCCGCCGAGTTCATTCACGCCTTCTGGGAGCTGCTGCTGCGCGACGACGACATGAGCAAGATCCTCATGCGCTTCGTCTGGAGCGTGCCGCTGGGGCTGAAGCGCAAGTTCATCAAGGCGCTCGACAAGCACCTCTCTGACCGCTACCCGATGTTCAAGGGACTGTCGGAGAACTGGCCGGCGGAAAGCTTCATTCCGCCGTACATCCGCTCGCCCGAGGAGCGTTCTTCCGACTTCGATCTGGTCAACCAGGGTTATCTCGGCTACATGAACCTCGGCTACACCGCGCGTGAAGTCGACATGATCGTCTGGCTCGAAGTGCTGCGCGACAAGCAGTGCGACGAAAGGCCCTGTGAAGTCGGTGTGCACGTGCCGGGCAAGTTCGAGCCGAAGGGCGGTTGTCCGGTCAAGATCCATATCCCGAAGGTGCTGGATTTGCTCGGCAACGGGCGTTTCCGCGAGGCGATGGAGCTGATCGAGAACTGCAACCCGCTTCCCAACGTGACCGGCCGTGTCTGCCCGCAGGAATTGCAGTGCCAGGGCGTCTGTGCGCACGCCAAGCAGCCGATCGAAATCGGCCAGCTCGAATGGTTTCTGCCGCAGCGCGAGAAGGTGGTCAATCCGGATGGTATTGCCGCGCGCTTCGCCCGCTTTCCCGACCCGTGGGCGAAGGGCGAGAAGCCGCCGATTGCCGTGGTCGGCTCCGGTCCGGCCGGGCTGATCAACGCCTACCTGCTGGCAGCGGAGGGCTTCCCGGTCACCATCTTTGAAGCCTTCCATGCGCTCGGCGGGGTGCTGCGCTACGGAATACCTGAGTTCCGCCTACCCAACGAGTTGATCGACGACGTGGTCGGCAAGATCAAGCTGCTCGGTGGCAAGTTCGTCTCCAACTTCGTCGTCGGCAAGACGGCGACGCTGCACGACCTGCGCGAAGCCGGCTTCTGGAAGGTCTTCGTCGGCACCGGTGCCGGGTTGCCACGCTTCATGAACGTGCCCGGAGAACACCTGCTCAACGTGATGTCGGCCAACGAGTTCCTCACACGGGTGAATCTCATGCAGGGCCTGCGCGAGGACTACGAAACGCCGCTGCCGGAAACCAAGGGCAAGGAAGTTCTGATCATCGGCGGCGGCAACACTGCGATGGATGCCTCGCGTACCGCGCGGCGCCTCGGCGCCAACGTCACCATCGTCTATCGCCGCACGCAGAGCGAGATGCCGGCACGGGTCGAGGAATTGCACCACGCGCTGGAAGAGGGTATTCAGCTCAAGGTGCTTCGCTCGCCGTGCGAGTTTGTGGGTGATGACAAGACCAACTTCGTCAGTGGCGCCATGCTCGAAGTGATGGCGCTCGGCGAGCCGGATGCCTCCGGGCGGCGCAGCCCGGTCGCCACCGGCGAGAAGGAGCTGATGAAGGCCGACCTGGTGATCATGGCGCTGGGCAATGACCCGAACCCGATCATCAAGGACTCGGAGCCGAGCCTGAAGACGACCAAGTGGGGCACCATCGACCTCGACGCCAAGGGGTCGCAGAAGACCTCGCTCGACGGCATCTACTCGGGCGGCGATGCGGCACGAGGCGGTTCGACGGCGGTTCGCGCCGCCGGCGACGGACAGGCTGCGGCACGCGAGATTGTCGGCGAGATCGACATGGCGCCTGAGCAGATCCGGGCGATGGTCGATAGCGCCCGGCATTACACCGAACTCGCCGCTTCACCACAAACGATCGTCGACAAGATCGAGCTCACACCCGGCATCGTCGAGTTTGTCGTGCATGCGCCGATGATCGCCCGCGCGGCCCGGGCCGGACAGTTCGTACGCGTGCTGGCTTGGCCGAACGGCGAACTGATCCCGCTGACGCTGGCCGACTGGGACGCCAAGGCGGGAACGATTTGCCTGGTCGTGCAGGGGATGGGTACGAGCAGCATCGAGATCAATCGCATGCAGGTAGGTGACGCCTTTGCCGGCATTGCCGGGCCGCTCGGGCAGCCGAGCGAACTGCACAGCTATGATTCGAAGACGCAGACGGTGGTGTTTACGGCCGGCGGTGTCGGTCTGCCGCCGGTCTACCCCATTGCCCGCGAGCATTTGCGCAAGGGCAACCACGTTACGCTGATCTCAGGTTTCCGCAGTGCCGACCTCCTGTTCTGGACCAAGGAGAACGAGCGCGTCGGCAAGCTGCAGGCCGAGTTCGGCGATCTGCTCGACGTGATCTACTGCAGCAACGACGGCAGCTTCGGCATCAAGGGCTTCGTTTCGACGCCGCTGGAAGAAATGCTCAAGAACGGCAAGAAGAGCAAGGGCCGCGAGATAGCCGAAGTCGTCACCATCGGCCCGCCGCTGATGATGCGCGCCGTCAGCGATCTGACCAAGCCGTACGGGGTGAAAACGGTCGCGAGTCTCAACTCGATCATGGTCGACGCGACCGGCATGTGTGGTGCGTGCATGGTGCCGGTGAACCTCGAAGGCAAGCTGGTGCGCAAGCACGCCTGTGTCGACGGTCCCGAGATCGACGGCCACATCATCGACTGGGACAAGTTCCTGCCGCGCTTCAACCTGTTCAAGCCGCAGGAACTGGCCAGCAAGGCAAAGCACGGGTTAGGGTGAAGCCCGCCTGGTGAAGGGGGAAAGAATGCGGGGCGGAGATGCGAGTCTCCGCCCCGTTTAGCTCCATGCTGAAAATGTCAGGCGCGTAATCGTGGCGTGGCGATCGGAGGTGCTCTCATGCGTCCGTTGAAATTGAGCAAGGCCTTCACACTGATCGAATCAGGGCCGGTGGTTCTCGTAACGACCCGCGATGGCGACAAAGACAACATCATGACCATCTCGTGGACCATGGTGATCGATTTCACCCCGCAGTTCGCCATCACGACGGGAAGCTGGAACTACTCGTTTGCCGCCTTGCTCAAGAATCAGGAGTGCGTCATCGCGATTCCTACCGTCGACCTGCTGGATACCGTGGTTGGCATCGGCACCTGCTCGGGGGGCGATACGGACAAGTTCGCCCGGTTCAATCTCACGCGGTTGCCGGCCAGGCATGTCGAATCGCCGCTGATCAAGGAATGTCTGGCCAACATCGAGTGCAAGGTCATCGATTTCATCGAAAAGCACAACATTGTCGTGCTAGAGGCGGTTGCAGCCTACCGCGACACCGAGCGCAAGGAAAAACATACCGTTCACGCCGTCGGCGATGGTACCTTCATCGTCGATGGACACATCATCGACCGGAAAAAGATGATGGCCTCCAAGCTGCCCCCGAATCTGCTATCGACCTGAGTCCGGAAAACCGGGGTCGGTCCGGGAGGCTCGAATCC
>QKII01000319.1 GCA_003249625.1 Propionivibrio sp.
GTAGAACGGGATCTTTCCAGCGAGCGCGAGGCCGGCCGCAGTGGTGGCCATGTTCTGCTCGGCGATGCCCATCTCGAAATAGCGCTCGGGGTAGGCGTCCTTGAACAGGCAGGACATCGTCGATTTTCCGAGGTCCGCTTCCAGCACCACGATGTTCGGGTTGTTCTTGCCTTCCTCGACGAGCGCTTCGCCGTAGGCCATGCGCAAACTCTTCTTTTCCATGATCAGACGGTCTCCTGTTGCGCGGTCAGTTCCTTGATGGCCTGCGTGTATTTCGTTTCGTCGAACATGCCGTTGTGGTACGTCGCAACGTCCTCCGCGAACGACACACCCTTGCCCTTGATGGTGTCGAGAATGACCAGTGCCGGCTTGCCCTTGACCGTCTTCGCCTGCTCGATGCCCGCGGAGATGGCAGCAACGTCGTGGCCGTTTACGGTCAGCACTTCCCAGCCGAAAGAGCGCCATTTCTTGTCGAGGTCGGGGATGCTGAAGATCTCTTCGGTGCGGCCGGTGGCCTGGATCTTGTTCCAGTCGATGAACGCCGTCAGGTTGTCGAGCTTGAAGTTCGCGGCGGCCATCGCGGCTTCCCAGAGCTGGCCTTCCGACTGCTCACCGTCGCCCATGATCACGTAGACGTGCGACGGGCTCTTGTCGAGACGCAACGCCAGCGACATGCCGACGCCAAGCGACAGCCCCTGGCCAAGCGAGCCGGTAACCGCCTCGATGCCGGGGACTGTCAGGTCCGGGTGGCCTTGAAGCAGACCGTTCAGGCTTTTGACCTTCGTCAGTTCCTCGCGTGGGAAGTAACCGAGTTCGCACAGTGCAGCGTACTGGATCAACGCGGCGTGCCCCTTGGAGAGTAGCAGTCGGTCGCGCTCCGGATTCTTCGGGTTGGCGCGGTCGACGCGCATGGTGTGAAAGTAAAGTACGGCCATGGTTTCAGCGAGTGAAACCGAGCCGCCCCAGTGGCCGGCCTTGCCGACACCGATCATCTCCAGCACGTTGCAGCGGAGCTTGTGCGCGATGGTCTGCAGCTCCCTGACTTGTCCTTCGTTCATGACGTGAATCTCCTTGGTTTGAAATCGTCAGGCGGCCAGCTTGTCGAACAGGACATGGCGGGCTTTTTCGACGCCGATGCGCGGGCTGGTCAGCACGGGGATGGCGATCTCGGAGAGGTACGGTTCGAGGGTGATCATGCTGCCTTGGGCCAGCACGATGACGTCGTTCTCCTTTTCCGCCTGCTTGAGCAGGTCGAGCACCAGCCGGTCGTGCTTTTCGCGGTTCTTCTCCTTCATCAGCACGTCGAGCGCGCCGTCGGCGAGGTAGGTCTTGATCTCGATGGTCTTGCCCATGCGCTGCGCGACCTGCGCGAGGGCGGCGGCGGTCGGTCTGAGCGTGGCGGCGGCCGTGGCGGCGACGCCGATGCGGGCGCCCATCTCGACGGCCTTCTCTGTCATCCCGTCGTCGACCATGACGATCGGGATCTTGGTCATCTTTCGCGCGCACTCGATCCCGTCGCGGGTTGACGAGCACTGGCTGAAGATCAGGTCGGCACCGGCCGCTTCGGCAGCGACGCAGTATTCGGAGAGGCGCTTGATGATCGACGGGGTGATGCCTCGATTGCGGTTGAGGGTGTCCAGCAGGTCTTCGTCAACGAGATTGGAAATCTGCGCTTCCGGAATGATTTCCTTGAAAAGCGGGTTGAAGGTGTCGAACGAGACCATGCTGGTCTGCAGGATGACGATCTTTTTCATGGTGTTTATCTCCGGTTCAGCTTTCGAGGAAGACCTTGAGCATCTTTCCTTCCTTGTTGTTTTCCTGATCCTTGAAGGCGCGTACGCCATCGCTTAGCGGATATACGTTGGTCATCAGCGGTGCGATGTCGATCTTTTTGTCTTCCAGCAGCTTCAGGCTGTCGACGAAGCCCTGGAAGTCATAGACGTAGTTGCCCTTGATCGTCAGTTCGGTGGTGACGATCTTCTGCATGTTCACCTCGACCATCTTCTGCGCGTTGCCGATCCAGATGACCGTGCCGCCGATGCGCAGGCAGTCGAGCGAATTGCTGGCGGTCGGGGCGATACCTACCGCCTCGATGGCGAAATCGCACATCCTGCCGCCGGTGATCGACTTGACGGCTTCGAGGAAATCCACGTTGCGCGGGTTGATGGTGTGTTCCGCGCCCATCTGTTTGGCCACGCCGAGGCGGAAATCGGTGGCATCGCAGACGATGATGTTTTGCGCGCCGCGAAGTTTGAGCAGGGCGACGACGAGCAGGCCAATGGTGCCGGCGCCGATGACCATGCAGTACGATGCTTCGGCGATTTCCTGATCTGAGATCTTCTGCACCGAACGATAGGCTACGGCCAGCGGCTCGGTCATTGCCGCTTCGTTGAAGGAAAGCGTCGGGCCAAAGGGGATCAAATACTTCTCCTCGATGGTAACGTACTCGGCCATGCTGCCGTCGTGATCCATGACACCCATGCAGATACCGGCCGGACAGACGTTGACCATGCCCTTCTTGCAGAACTCGCATTCGCCGCAGAAGGGTTTCGGGAAAATCACCACGCGGTCACCCTGGCGGAACTTGCCGCCTGCCGGTGCCGCATCGACCACGCCGGCGACCTCATGGCCCATGATCATCGGCGGCAGCCGGCGCCCGGTCTTGCCCATGTAACCCTCGAAGTCGGAACCGCAGATGCCGTTCGAGCGCACCTTCACGCGGTATTTCCCGGGCTCTGGCTGCGGCATCGGGATGTCGCGCAATTCCATGCTCTGTTCACCGACGTAGTACAACGCTTTCACTTGTTTCTCCTTGATTTATGAACCTTGCTTTTTGCGGAGAGCGGGCGGTTCGCTGAGGGGGATCCGCCCTGGCCTCCGCGCCTACTTGCCGTTCTTGCGGACGGCGTTGATTTCCTGTTGTGCCTGGGCGACGAGTTCCGGCCCGATATCCTTGGTGAACTTCTCGACGACCGGCTTGGTCGTTTCACGCATCCGGGCCATTTCGGCGTCGGAGATCGGGGTCACGGTCATGCCCTTGGCCTTGAGGTCTTCAAGCAGCGTTACATTCTGCGTACGGATCAGGCCGCGCTGGTAGTCGCGCGCTTCGTTGCAGGCCGTGCGCATGTTTGCCTGCTCCTTGTTGTCCATCTTGTCCCACAGCGTCTTGCTGACCAGAACGACGTAAGGGGCGTAGGCGTGGGCAGTCAGGCTGAGATACTTCTGCACCTCGTTCATCTTGTTGGCGTGGATGTTGGGGATCGGGTTTTCCTGCGCGTCCATTGCCTTCGTTTCGAGTGCCGAGTAAAGCTCCGGCATCGGCATCGGCGTGACGTTGGCGCCCATCGCCTTGAACGATTCG
>QKII01000450.1 GCA_003249625.1 Propionivibrio sp.
AACCGACTTGACGGTGCCCTTGACGATGGCGTTCTTCTCATGGGTGGCGATGAAGCTGGTGTAGGGGTCGCCGTCGAGCTGCTTGATACCCAGCGAGATGCGCTCCTTCTCGGTATCGATGGCCAGCACGACCGCCTCGACCTCATCGCCCTTCTTGAAGTTGCGGATGGCTTCTTCGCCCGGGGTCGACCAGGACAGGTCGGAGAGGTGGACCAGACCGTCGATACCACCCGGCAGGCCGATGAACACGCCGAAGTCGGTAATCGACTTGATGGCGCCCTTCACCTTGTCACCCTTCTTGTGGTTCATGGCGAAGTCATCCCAAGGATTGGCCACGCACTGCTTCATGCCCAGCGAGATGCGGCGACGCTCTTCGTCGATCTCGAGGATCATGACTTCGACTTCGTCGCCGAGCTGGACGACCTTCGACGGATGGACGTTCTTGTTCGTCCAGTCCATTTCCGAGACGTGCACCAGGCCTTCGATGCCCTGCTCGATCTCGACGAAAGCACCGTAGTCGGTCAGGTTGGTAACCTTGCCGAACAGGCGGGTACCCTGCGGATAACGGCGGGCGATACCGACCCACGGATCTTCGCCGAGTTGCTTGAGGCCGAGCGAGACGCGGTTCTTTTCCTGATCGAACTTGAGGATCTTGGCCTGCACTTCGTCGCCCACGGCCAGCACTTCGGACGGGTGGCGGACACGGCGCCAGGCCAGGTCGGTGATGTGCAGCAGGCCATCGATGCCACCGAGGTCGACGAAGGCACCGTAGTCGGTGATGTTCTTGACGATGCCCTTGACGATGCTGCCTTCCTTGAGGTTGGCCAGCAGCGCTTCACGCTCTTCACCAGCAGTGGCTTCGAGCACTGCACGACGCGAGACGACAACGTTGTTGCGCTTGCGGTCGAGCTTGATGACCTTGAACTCGAAGGTCTTGCCTTCGTACGGGGTGGTGTCCTTGACCGGACGCATGTCAACCAGGGAGCCGGGCAGGAAGGCACGAACGCTGTTGGTCATGACGGTGAGACCGCCCTTGACCTTGCCGGTGATCGTACCGGTGACCAGCGAGCCGTCGTTCAGGGCCATTTCGAGAGCATTCCAGGCGGCGACGCGCTTGGCGCGCTCGCGGGAGAGGCGGGTTTCGCCGAAACCATTCTCCAGTTGCTCGATAGCGACCTGGACAAAGTCACCGACCTGAACTTCGATTTCACCGGCATCGCTCAGAAACTCGTCGCGGTCGATATAGCTTTCGGACTTCAATCCGGCATT
Organism: Propionivibrio sp.; assembly: GCA_003249625.1. The sequence continues at coordinate 1,270 of QKII01000450.1, forward strand.
GACGACCACAAAATTCTGATCGATACGCACGACTGACGCGGTGATGACCTCGCCTTGACGCATTTCCTGGCGGTTGAGGCTAGCCTCGAAAAGATCGGCAAAACTTTCCTGCATGGTGGGATTGGCTGACATAAAGAAATTGGGGGTTACGCTTACGCGGGTTAGTTGATCAACATCGTTGCAAGCCCGAGAGAGGCACCAACGACACCGAGGCGGCCCGGCATCACTACCGTACCGCCCTTGCTGCTACTGAGCCTGCCTGCTCCATTCAAGAACTTGCGCCACAGTCCGGGCGATGGTCAGTTCTGTCGTATCGAGCAGGTAAGCCCCTTCACTTTGCTGCAATGGCGCCACACTACGTTGGCTGTCGCGCAAGTCGCGTTCACGCAAATCCAGCAAAAGAGGAGCAATGTTAGCAGCGATTCCCTTGTCGATCAACTGCTTATAGCGCCTTTGCGCACGCACCTCAACGCTGGCGGTGAGAAAAATCTTGGTCTGCGCGTCAGGGAAAACCACCGAGGCCATATCCCGCCCGTCAGCCACCAATCCGGGAGCGCGGCGGAACAATCGCTGCCGGAACAACAAGGCCTGCCGCACCGCCGGCAATGCGGCGACGCGCGAGGCACCTATGGAAATTTCCTCAAGACGAATCGCATCGCCGACCTCTTCACCAGACAAGCGGATCGAATTCTCGCCGAATTCGACGTCGAGTTCGGCGGCGATTCGCGCAACGGCCGGTTCGTCGTCCCACGCCACCCCGGCGCGCTGTGCGGCCAGCGCGGTCAGTCGATAGATTGCCCCGGAATCCAGATAATGCCAGCCAAGCTCGGCAGCCACCCGCGCGGCGATAGTTCCCTTGCCCGACGCAGACGGTCCATCAATCGCGATCACCGGCACTACCCGCGTCACCTCGGAAAAACGCGCGAAATACTCGGGAAATGTCTTGGCCACGCACCCCGGATCATTGATTCGCACCGGCACGCCACAGGCCGCTAGCGAGAAACACATCGCGATGCGGTGATCATCATAAGTATTTATGCCTGCATGCGGCGCAACGAATGACGATGGCGGTTCAACGCGAAGAGAATCAGTCCCCTCAACCACCGTCGCACCGAGCTTTCGCAACTCGGCGGCCATCGCCGCAATGCGATCCGTTTCCTTTACTCGCCAGCTGGCGATGTTCTTCAACGTCATCGCCCCGTCGCAAAACAGCGCGGTCGTCGCAAGCGTCATCGCTGCATCGGGTATGTGGTTGCAATCAAGCTCGATACCACGTAGCCGCCCCTTTTCCGGTGCCCGGGCCTCAATCCAGTTGGGCCCCATGACAATGCGCGCGCCCATCTGCGTTAGCGTGTCAGCGAAACGAACATCGCCCTGAACGGAATCTTTACCGACGCCTTCGACCCGCAGCGATCCACCGCGCGATGTGCAGCCAATTGCCCCGAGCGCCAGGAAATATGACGCGGACGACGCATCGCCCTCGACGTAGATCGTTCCGGGCGACCGATAGACCGAGCCAGCGGGCACGACGAAGCGCTGCCAGCCATCGCGCCGCACATACACGCCGAACCGCGCCATCATGGCCAACGTAATCTCGATGTAGGGCTTGGAGATCAGTTCGCCGACAACCTCGACCGCGGTTTCCACGCCTGTCAGCGGCAGCGCCATGAGCACCCCGGTCAGAAACTGACTGGACACATCACCACGAATTCGGACAACGCCGCCAGACTGAATCGCGGCCGGGCGAACGTTCAACGGCGGATAGCCGTCATTGCCGACATAATCGATATCCGCGCCAAGTTGCCGCAACGCGTCGACGAGGTCGCCGATCGGCCGCTCGTGCATGCGCGGAACGCCCGACAAGGCATACGCTCCGCCGCTGAACGCCAAGGCGGCTGTCAGCGAGCGGAACGCTGTCCCTGCATTGCCGAGGAACAGGTCGGCCCGCTTATTCGGAAATGCCCCACCAACACCCTCGACACGCCACGCGTTGTTGCCAAGTGAATGGATCTCCACACCGAGCGCCAGCAACGCTTCGCGCATGCGCGCCGTATCGTCCGATTCGAGCAGGTCACGCACCTCGGTACTGCCCTGGGCCAGGGCTGCTAGCAGCAGGACCCGATTGGAAATGCTTTTCGAGCCGGGTAAACGAACGGTTCCACTCGCGGAAAGCACCTCGGGCAGATCGATGAATTCAAGTTTACTCATTTGCTCGTGCTTCCATCCCAGGCTCGACGCGCCGTACGCGCCACTTCGAAAGTCTTCTCCAGAACAGCGCCATCGCCGCCCGCCAGCGCGTCACGCAACTCGTCGAGCTGCGCCCTGTAGCGATCGAGTTCCTCAAGCAATGCAATACGATTGGCGAGGCAGATATCCCGCCACATTTCCGGGTGACTGGCGGCGATGCGAGTGAAATCCCGAAAGCCGCTGGCCGCGAAGCTGAAGAACAGGTCGCTGTTCTCCCGGACAGCCAAATCATGCACCAGAGCGAACGACAATAAATGTGGCAGATGGCTGACTGCGGCAAAAACCCGGTCATGATCTTCCGCCGTCAGTTCAAAAATCTGAGCACCGCACCATTCCCACGCCGAACGCACCTTGGCGACGTTGAGTACGGGATTCTCGGGCAACGGGGTGAGGACCACTTTCTTGTCGCGGTAAAGCTCCGCGCGCGCCGCCGCCGCACCACTATTTTCCGCCCCTGCAATCGGATGCGCAGGGACAAACTGCCCAGCCTTGTCGCCGAAATGCTCGCGCACGGCGGCAACAACATCCGCCTTGGTACTGCCGCCATCGGTCACCACTGTGTCCGGCCCGATGTAGGGGGCTATCCGCGCCATGATCTCTGGCATCTGCCCAACCGGAGAGGCAATCAACACGAGGTCGGCGTCGCTCACCTCCTGCCCCGGATTGGCCCCCACGCGGTCGATGATGCCCAGATCGAGCGCCTGCGTCAGCGTCGCGACGCTCCGACCGAAGCCGACCACCTCGCCAACCTGTCCGGCAGCCTTCAGCCCGAGCGCAAACGAACCGCCGATCAGCCCGACGCCGAAGACGACAACCTTGCCAAACTCAGGCTCCGTACTCATTCGTCCACTCTCATCCGCACGCTTTTTCCAGCGCATTGAGGAACTGGCGGTTCTCCGCCTCAGTCCCGATGGTCACGCGCAGCCACTCGGGCATCCCGTAGCCGGCCACCGGGCGAACGATGACGCCTTGCTTCAACAGTTTCTGATTGACCGCAGCAGCGTCCCCCGCGCGGAAAGCAACGAAATTCCCATAGGAGGGGATGAATTCGTAACCGAGTCCTTTGAACCCCTCGTTCAATTGCGCCATGCCGGCACGGTTGAGCTCCTGGCTGCGCGCTACAAACTCGCTGTCATCCAAAGCGGCTGTCGCCGCAGCGAGCGCCAAGTTGTTGCAATTGAACGGCTGCCGCACCCGGTTCATCAAATCGGCGATCTCCGGCGATGACAGGCCGTAACCGACGCGCAACCCGGCAAGACCGTAAATCTTCGAGAAGGTGCGCGTAATTAGGAGATTGGGAAAATCGGCCAGCCATTCCTTAGAGTCTTCCCGAACTTCCGACGGCAGGTATTCGTTGTAGGCCTCGTCCAGCACCACCACGACGTCCGCCGGAATCGACTGCATGAACGCCTTCAGCTGCGGATACGGCACGAAGGTGCCGGTCGGATTGTTCGGGTTGGCAATCCAGATCAGTCGGGTATCCGGACGCACTGCTGCCCGCATCGCATCAAGATCGTGGCCGAAATCCTTGGCCGGAACGGCGATCAGCTCGGCACCGGCCGAAAGTGAGGCCAGGGGATAGACGGCGAAGGCGTGCTGAGAGAAGACCGTGGACCGCCCCGGCGCTAGAAACACCCGCGCCGCCAAATCGAGCAGATCGTTCGAGCCGTTGCCGAGAATGACACGGTCCATGCCGAAGCCGGCATGCTCGGCAACAGCCGCCTTCAGCTCGAAATCATCCGGATAGCGCTCCAGCGTACCCGCCGCTTTTTCCAGCGCCACTCGCGCCTTCGGACTCATCCCGAGAGGATTCTCGTTGGACGCCAGCTTGACAATCCGCTCGACGGGAATCCCCATTTCCCGGGCCAACTGGGTAATCGGCTTGCCCGGCTGGTAGGGAGAAATCGCACGGACATACGGTAACGACTGATCGCAGATCGACATGCAAAACCCTCAAATAACAGGTTGATCAATACACGGCGACTGGATACGAGCCGAGCACCTTCAGATACGCCGCCCGCCCGGCAAGCTCCGCCAGCGCTTTCGCCACGGTCGGATCATCCTTGTGCCCTTCGATGTCGACGTAGAAGACGTATTCCCAAAGGGTATGGCGTGCCGGACGCGACTCCAGGCGGGTCATCGACATACCTGCTTCCGACAAGGGAACAAGCAATTCACAGAGCGAACCTGTACGGTTGGGCGCCGACATGATCAGCGACGTCTTGTCGCGCCCCGAAGGCCCGCTTTCCTGCCCGCCGAGAACGAGGAAACGCGTCGTATTGTTCGGCTCGTCTTCGACATTGCTGACCAGCATTGGCAAATCGTATCGCAGTGCAGCTGCTTCGCCGGCCAGCGCCGCTGTGCCGGGTTCCACGGCCGCCAGTTGCGCTGCCTGCGCGTTGCTGCCAACCGGAATACGCTGCGCCTTCGGCAGCGATCGGTTGAGCCATTCGTGGCACTGTGCCAGCGACTGTGCATGCGAGTAAACCTTGCTGATCGCGTCGAATGATGTCTCCTTCGACAACAGGTGCTGATGGATGCGCAGGACAACCTCGCCGCAGACTCTCAGTGGCGACGACATCAACAGGTCCAGTGTCCGTCCGATCGCCCCTTCGGTCGAGTTCTCTACCGGCACGACGGCAAAATCAGAGTGTCCAGCTTCGACTTCGCGGAACACATCATCGATCGAGCCTTGCGGCGACAATCGCGCCGCATGACCGAAATGCTTGGTCGCCGCGCTCTCCGAAAACGTGCCCAGCGGCCCAAGAAACGCTACTCCCAAGGGCTTTTCCAGCGACAGACAGGCCGACATGACTTCGCGAAAGAACCATGTAACGCTCTCATCAGGCAACGGCCCCTGATTCATCTCTTGAATCCGCCGCAACACCTGAGCCTCGCGTTCCGGGCGATAGATAAAACCGGCATCGCCGTGCGCTTCCTTGATCTCGCCGACCTTTTGCGCGCAGCGCGCCCGACGGTTGAGCAGATCGAGAAGTTGCGCATCAATGGCATCGATCTCGCCGCGCACGACGGAAAGTTTTGTCTTCAGGTCGTCGCTCATGTCAGTTCCGGCACTCTCTCGTCAAAACAATATTCTGGGAAGGCACCCCCGCCACCCTCTCGAACCGATCATTCCCCGTCAGGCGTTTCCAGGGGAGCGCCTTCATGACCGTTTTCATCTCCATTGGTGCTCTCGGAGTCATCATCCGACTCGACCACTTTCTCCAGACCGGCAAGCTTCTCGCCCTCGTCAAGGGAAATCAGTGTCACACCCTGCGTTGCCCGACCCAGTTCGCGAATCTCCGCTACCCGTGTCCGGATCAACACACCACCGGTGGTGATCAGCATGATTTCGTCTTCGTCCTTGACCAGACGGGCAGCCACGACCTTGCCATTGCGCTCGCTGGCGGCGATCGCGATCACACCCTGCGTGCCGCGACCGGAGTGACGGAAGTCGGCCAGTACCGTGCGCTTGCCAAAGCCGTTCTCGGTCGCCACCAGCACGGTTTCCTGATGGTTATCGGCGACCAGCAACGACAGCACCTGTTGACCGTCACCAAGCTTCATGCCACGCACGCCGCGGGCCGTACGCCCCATCGGTCGGACGTCTTCCTCATCAAACCAGATCGCCTTGCCGCCATCCGAGACGAGCACGATGTCTTGCGTGCCGTTGGTCACTTCCGCACCGATCAGGTAATCGCCCTCATCGAGCGCCACGGCGATGATGCCGGCCTTGCGCGGGTTGGAGAAGTCGGACAACGGCGTCTTCTTGACCGTCCCCTGCGCCGTGCACATGAAGACGAAACGATCTTCGACAAACTCCTTGATCGGCAGGATGGCGCTGATCTTCTCCCCTTCTTCGAGCGGGAACATGTTGACGATGGGCTTGCCGCGTCCTGTCCGTGCGCCTTGCGGCACTTCGTAGACCTTGAGCCAGTAGAGCCGTCCGCGACTGGAGAAACAAAGGATGTAATCGTGGGTGTTGGCGGTAAACAGATGGTCGACGAAATCGTCTTCCTTGACGCTCGCCGCCTGTTTGCCACGCCCGCCGCGCCGCTGCGCCCTGTAATCGGCAAGCGGCTGCGACTTGATGTAGCCGGAGTGCGACAGCGTAACGACCATATCCTGCGGTGTAATGAAATCCTCGATACCTAGATCCTGCGTATCCAGGACGATCTCGGAACGGCGCTTGTCGCCAAATTGCGCGCGGATCTGCTCAAGTTCCTCGGAGATAATCTCTGTAATGCGCTCGGGACGAGCCAGGATATCCATCAGATCGGCGATCTTCTCAAGCAGTTCGGCGAAGTCGCCGACGATCTTGTCGCGCTCGAGGCCGGTCAGTCGCTGCAGGCGGAGTTCGAGGATGGCCTGGGCCTGGGCCTCGGACAGCAGATAGCCGCTCTTCGACAGGCCGTATTCCATCGCCAGTCCTTCGGGGCGGGTTGCGTCCAGCGCGGCGCGCTGCAGCATCTCGCCCACCGTCGCCGACTGCCAGAGCCGCGACATCAGGCCACGGCGCGCATCGGCCGGCGTCGGCGACGCCTTGATCATGGCGATGATCTCGTCGACGTTGTCGAGCGCCACCGCCAGGCCTTCCTGGATGTGAGCCCGTTCCCGCGCCTTGCGCAGTTCGTAAACAGTGCGACGGGTGATGACTTCGCGCCGGTGCGAGAGGAAACAGTCGAGCATCTGCTTGAGATTGAGCAAGCGCGGCTGCCCGTCGACCAATGCCACCATGTTCATGCCGAAGGTGTCCTGCAACTGCGTCTGCTTGTACAGGCAATTCAGGACGACTTCCGGCACCTCGTTGCGCTTGAGCTCGATCACCACGCGCATGCCGGACTTGTCAGACTCGTCTCGCAGGTCTGCGATGCCGTCAATCCGCTTGTCGTTAACCAGTTCGCCGATCTTTTCCAGCAGTGACCGCTTGTTCACCTGGTACGGCAGTTCATCGACGATGATAGCCTGACGATCGTTGCTCCCCTTGATGTCCTCGAAATGCGTACGGGCGCGCATCACCACGCGACCGCGACCGGTCTGATACCCCTCGCGCACACCGGATACGCCATAGATGATCCCGGCCGTCGGGAAGTCCGGCGCCGGAATGATCTCGATCAGTTCATCCACCGTCATCTCCGAGTGGTGCAATAGCGCCAGGCAGCCGTCGATCACCTCGTTGATGTTGTGCGGCGGAATGTTCGTCGCCATGCCCACGGCGATGCCCGACGAACCGTTGATCAGCAGATTGGGAATGCGCGCCGGCAGAATCAGCGGCTCCTGCTCGGAACCGTCGTAGTTCGGCCCGAAATCGACCGTTTCCTTGTCGATATCGGCCAGCAGTTCGTGCCCGATGCGCGCCATGCGCACTTCCGTGTAACGCATCGCCGCCGCGTTGTCGCCGTCGATCGAACCGAAATTGCCCTGCCCGTCCACCAGCATGTAGCGCAGCGAAAAATCCTGCGCCATGCGCACGATCGTGTCGTAAACCGCCGTGTCGCCGTGCGGGTGGTACTTACCGATGACGTCGCCGACGATACGTGCCGATTTCTTGTACGCCTTGTTCCAGTCGTTGCCCAGTTCGTGCATGGCAAACAGCACGCGGCGATGCACCGGCTTCAAACCATCTCGTGCATCCGGCAGAGCACGCCCGACGATGACGCTCATCGCATAATCGAGATACGAACGGCGCATCTCGTCTTCGAGACTGATAGGAAGAGTTTCTTTTGCGAAGGTTTCCACGGTCTGTTCCAATTTGATCACCGGTGATGCGGCAGCCCCTGAAGCCCGCGTCGGTCTTGTTGTCGTTCAGAGAAACAGGTAATTCTAGCACGCCGCCCCACAAGGCTCCCGACCCGAACCCGATATCGAAAGGCGCTTTCTTATGCACTCAGCTGAGCCCATTGACCTCCTCATTGAAGCCAAGTGGGTCATCCCGGTCGAACCCGCCGGAACAGTACTGGAAAACCACTCGATTGCCGTACGCGACGGGCGGATTGTTGCAATTTTGCAACACAAGGAAGCCAGATCGCACTTCACCCCCAAAGAAATCAAGTGCCTGCATGATCACATCGTCATTCCAGGCTTAATCAACCTCCACACTCACGCGGCAATGACGCTGTTGCGTGGACTTGCCGACGATCTCCCTCTGATGGATTGGCTGCAGAATCACATCTGGCCCGCCGAAGCCAAACATGTTTCTGCGCAATTCGTCCATGACGGCACGGCACTGGCGTGTGCCGAAATGCTTCGCTCCGGCATCACCTGCTTCAACGACATGTACTTTTTTCCCAAATCCGCAGTCAAGGCCGCACTGAGCATGGGCATGCGAGCAGCAATCGGTCTCATCACAATCGATTTTCCGACTGCCTACGCGGCGGACTGCGAGGACTACCTCTCGAAGGGACTCGCCGTTCGCGACGAGTTTCAAGACACACCACTAATCAGTTTCTGCCTGGCACCGCACGCGCCCTATACGGTAAGCGACCGCAGTTTTTCACAAGTTCTAACCCTCGCAGAACAATGCGACATTCCAATCCATCTTCACCTCCACGAAACCCTCAACGAGATTGAAGAAAGCGAACGTCAGCACGGCGTACGCCCAATAGAGCGCCTGAAGCAACTGGGGATACTCGGGCCTACACTGATCGGAGTACACGCCGTACACCTCACCGCCGCGGAAATCACATTGCTTGCGGATAACGGCACCTCCGTCGCGCACTGCCCCACCTCAAACCTCAAACTCGCCAGCGGAATCTGCCCGCTCGCGGGACTCGTTGAAGAAGGCGTCAATGTCGGCCTGGGGACAGACAGTGCGGCAAGCAACAACCGCCTGGACATCCTCCAGGAAATGCGCCTCGCATCACTTCTCGCCAAAGGAAGCAGCGGCAAGGCCGATACCGTCGGATCCCATCAGGCCTTGCGAATGGCAACCTTGAACGGGGCAAAAGCACTGGGGCTGGAAGCAGAAATCGGCAGCATAGAGATCGGCAAGGCAGCCGACTTGTGTGCCGTTCGAATTGATGACCTTGCACTGGCGCCCTGCTACGATCCAGCATCGGTTCTCGCTTACGCGGCAGGACGTGAGCACGTATCAGACGTTTGGGTGGCTGGAAAGGCTCGTGTTTGCGACGGATTGCTGCTTTCCGGCGGAGAAATCGAGTTGAATAGTCTCGCGGCTTTATGGCAGAATCAAATCCGTCCGTAAAATGCTCGACCAAGTATTTTCAACAATGAACCGGCCGACCGGACAATTCCGCTGGCTCTAACTAACGAGGTGAATCAAGATGAATAAAACAGCAAAACATACCGTGATGGCCTTCGTGGCCGCTACCCTTGGTCTCTGCGCCTCGTTGGCGCAAGCTCAGGCTGTTGACCGTGTTTACGCGATTGATGGCCGTGGCGAAGTGGTAATGGATCCGTTCGGCCTCTGCTGGCGCACCAACTACTGGACCCCGGCTGCTGCCGCCAAGGATCCGGCCGGCTGCAAGTGCGACAAGGACCTCCTGCCAAAGGAAGTCTGTGAGCCGAAGGCAACTCCCGCACCGGCCGCCAAGCCCGCCGCCAAGCCCGCTGCCGCTCCGGCTCGCGAGAAGGTAACCGTTGCCGCCGACGCACTGTTCGACTTCAACAAGGCAACCCTCCGTCCGGAAGGCAAGGCCAAGCTCGACGACGTCGTTGCGAAATCGAATCAGCTCGTTCTCGAAGTCGTTATTGCCGTCGGTCACGCTGACCGTATCGGCAGCGCCGCCTACAACCAGAAGCTGTCCGAGAAGCGTGCCGCTTCGGTCAAGGACTACCTGGTTGCCAAGGGCATCCCGGCCAACCGCATCTATACTGAAGGCAAGGGCAGCAAGCAGCCTGTTACCAAGCCGGGTCAGTGCAAGGGACCGAAGAGCGCGAAGGTTATCGCCTGTCTGCAACCTGACCGCCGTGTCGACATCGAAATCATCGGCACCAAGAAATAAGACCGCTTGTTATCGAGAAAGCCCTGCCTTGGCAGGGCTTTTTTATTTAACCACTCCATACTTGTCACGCCACCGAAAAATGCATAACGCTGACCCACACGAACTTGAGAAATTCAGCCAACTTGCTCACCGCTGGTGGGACCCTCACAGCGAATTCCGCCCTCTCCACGAAATCAATCCACTGCGACTAGGCTGGATCGACAGCCATGCGAAATTGGCAGGAAAATCCGTTCTGGATATCGGTTGCGGCGGAGGCATTCTGGCCGAGAGCATGGCCGAAGCCGGTGCCACCGTTACGGGAATCGACCTTTCCGAAAAGGCACTCGGCGTAGCCAGGCTACACCTCTTGGAAAGCGGGAAAAAAGTCGATTATCGGATGATCTCCGCGGAAGAACTGGCGACCCAGAGCGCCGGTACGTTCGACGTCGTTACATGCATGGAGATGCTTGAACACGTCCCCAACCCGGCGAGCACCATCGCCGCCTGCGCCGCGCTGGCAAAACCATCCGGACACGTATTTTTTTCCACGATCAACCGCAACCCGAAGGCCTACCTCCTGGCCATACTCGGCGCCGAATACATTCTCCGCATGCTTCCCAAGGGAACCCACGATTACAGCAAATTCATCAAGCCATCAGAACTGAGTCGATGGGCTAAAAGCGTCGACCTGCAACCGGATGAACTTATCGGAATGACATACAATCCGCTCAGCCAGAAATACGCCCTCGGCAACGACACCGCGGTCAACTATCTAATGCACACCGTAAAGCTGGCCTGATCCATCCCGAGGTTTCATACAAGCCTTATTTTCGCAAGGCATCTGCCCAACAGTTAGGGGTTTCGTAAAGGCGAACCTGTTCCAGACGCAACTGATTCCCGTAGACATCGCGGTATACGGCGTCGAGGATGCAAAAAGCTGTCTCCGCCAGACTTTCAGCCGTAGGAATACAATCCAGAACTACGGTCTTGTGCTCCGGCAAGGATGCAAGAAACTCCATCACCTTGACATCCCCGGCATAGACCAGGAACGCATGATCCCAAAGATCTACAACATGCCGGCACGCCAACGCCTTGA
>QKII01000168.1 GCA_003249625.1 Propionivibrio sp.
TTGTAGAGCGTCACCGTATGCGCCGCATCCTGCATCAGGTCGAGGATACCGTCGAGGTTGGTGATCAATTGGTGGATTTCCTCGCGATCGAGCGGCGTAATGAACGACTTGTGCAACTGCAGCATCGTTTCGTGCGTGATCTTGTCGGCAGCCTTTTCCGCCACATCAACCAGATCACAATGCTTTGCCGCTTCTTCATCCGAACCGTTGAAAACGGTCAACAAGCCGACCAGCGCCTTGCTCCCCAGGACCACCTGTTCGGCGTGGGCGTTGAACAGGTCGAAAAACTTCCCTTCACGGGGCATGAATCGCGAAAGCATGTGGAATATTTTGTAGTTTGGATCGGCGCGGATTATACGCCCGGCCAAAAACGTTACGGAATCGTTACAGAACGGTTTCAACCCGCAGAATCCCGGAAACTCGCCATGGCGAGAGACGCTCACGCCAAGCTCCGCAAGGCGCCCCATCTTCCGGAACAGCATCCTCAATCAAACCGTAATTTCCACGCAACACGCCGGTAACCTGGCGCACCTAGAGTTCCTCCAACGCCATAGCAAGGAGGAAAAACGATGAGTACGAACATCCAGACCGGTCTGAAGACCAAACCCGCCCGGCGCAAGCTTTCCGTCACACTGGCCCACAGCGAATGGGACGTTCTCGAGGCCCAGCGGCTGCGTTACCGCATTTTCGCCGGCGAACTCGGCGCCAACCTGCCGACCCGCACGCCCGGCGTCGACCAGGACATTTACGACCCCTTCTGCGAGCACCTGATCGTGCGCGACGATAACGAAGGCATCGTGGTCGGCACCTACCGCATCCTGTCGCCGGAAAACGCCCGCCGCGTCGGCAATTACTATTCCGAGAACGAATTCGACCTGACCCGACTGCAACTGCTCCGTCCTCGTCTCGTCGAAATCGGCCGCTCATGCGTGCATCCCGACTACCGCAGCGGGGCGACCATCGCGCTCCTTTGGGGCGGATTGGCGAAGTACATGCTCGAAAATCATTATGAATACCTCATCGGCTGCGCCAGCATCAGCATGGCCGACGGCGGCCATGCTGCAGCCAGCATGTTCAGCCGGCTCGGTGAACACATGAGTCCGCTCGAATACCGGGTCTTCCCGCGTTGCCCACTGCCGCTGGACGCATTGCGCAACGATCTGGACGCGGAACTGCCGCCGTTGATCAAGGGGTATTTGCGAGCCGGCGCCTACATTTGCGGCGACCCGGCCTGGGACCCGGACTTCAACACCGCCGACCTGCCCATCCTGATGCCCGTTTCGCGCATCGACTCCCGTTATGCAAAGCACTTCATGGGGAGTCCAGACTGAAGCACGCAAAAGACATCCGCATCAATCGCACCCCGCGCTCGCTGCAGTGCGTGCGCTACGCGCGACTCGGGCTGCATCTGCTCTGGGGCGCACTGACCATCGCCAGTGTCTACCGGTTTCTCAACAACACCATGCGGCTCTGGCTCAAACAGCGCTGGTCACGGCAACTGCTCGAAATCCTGGCGATCCGCGTCGATGCGAATCTTCACGGGGTAACGCGCGGGAGTCTGATCGTCGCCAACCACATCTCCTGGCTCGACATCTTCGTCCTCAACGCGGTCCGGCCGATGGCCTTCGTTTCGAAGTCCGAGGTACGCGAGTGGCCGCTGGCCGGCTGGCTGGCAGCGAACACTGACACACTGTTCCTGCGCCGCGGCCGGCGCATCGACGCAGTCGAGATTAACGCCCGGATCGAGGCAATGCTCGCGTCCGGCAAAGATGTCGCGGTTTTTCCCGAAGGCACGACGACCGACGGCTCGCTCCTGCAGCCCTTCCACGGCGCCTTGCTGCAGCCGGCCATCGATAGCGAACGCCCGGTACAACCGCTCGCCCTCGCCTACTTCGACGCCAACGGGCAACGCAGTACGGCGCCGGCCTACGCCGGCGAGACGACGATGGCCGAATGCATTGCAGAAATCATTGCCAGCCGATCATTGCGTGTGCGCGTGCGCCCGACCCCGCCGATTTTCGCAGGACGTGCTGAAAATGCGGAGGCCCTCACACGCCGTGAGGTGGCGGCTATGGCTCACGGCGCGGTGGCCTATCACCTCGGCTTGTCTCCGAAAACCGAGAGCACGCTGGGCGAAAACGTCGAACCGCTTTGTGTGGAAACCACGGGCGAAGAAAGTTTCGCTTTCCAGGGCGCTGCCAAAGACTACTGAGCACTGCCGAAAGGACGCAATGAAAATCCTGATCGTCACCGATGCCTGGGAACCACAGGTCAACGGCGTCGTCCGTACGCTGAAGATGACCCGGCGCGAACTTGAACGCCTCGGCCATCAGGTCGAGATCATTTCGCCGCAGGGATTCCGTTCCATCCCCTGCCCGACCTATCCGGAGATCAGCCTGGCGATGACCGGCGAACGCGAACTGGCCCGGCGCATCGACCAGTTCGCCCCGGACTGCCTGCATATTGCCACCGAGGGCCCACTCGGCTGGCTGGCGCGGTGCGTCGCCCTGCGTCGAAAGTGGCCATTCACCACGGCCTACCACAGCCGTTTCCCGGAATACGTGCACGCCCGCTTCCGCCTTCCCACACGCTGGACGTACGCACTGCTGCGCCGCTTTCACAACGCCGCCCGGGCCACGCTGGCGCCGACACCAGCCATCGTCAACGATTTGAAAGCAAAGGGATTCCACGGTGCACGCCTGTGGTCACGCGGCGTCGATCTGGAAACATTCAGCCATCTGGGCGAACGCCTCGATCGGCCTGTAGACAAACCGATCTTCCTCTACGTTGGTCGCATCGCCGTCGAGAAGCAGGTTGACGCGTTCCTGCGCCTCGACCTGCCAGGCGAGAAATGGGTCGCCGGCGAAGGGCCGGAGCGCAAGCGTCTGCAAGCGCTCTACCCCAACGCTCGCTGGCTCGGCGTCCTCAGCGGCGCGGCACTTGCCGCCCTCTACCGCACAGCCGACGTGATGGTCTTTCCGAGCGTAACCGATACTTTCGGGCTGGTCATGGTCGAATCCATGGCCTGCGGCACGCCCGTCGCGGCTTTCCCGGTCGCCGGACCGATCGACGTCATCGGCCGCTCCGGCGGTGGCGCGATGCACGACGACCTGCGCGAAGCCTGCCTGCAGGCCCTGGCGATTCCTCGGGAAAAAGCCCGCCAGCGCGCCGAACAGTTTTCCTGGAGCTCAGCAACCGGACAAATCCTTGAGGCCCTGCAGGTGATTACGCGCGCTGCGGCTGTCTGAACGGACACCTCGCTCCCGACTTCGCGGTAGACTTCCCTGCTTCGTCATCCAGGAAGTCGCCTCATGCCTGTTTCCTTCGGACTCGACCGGCTGATCGCCGATCCTGACCTGCGCAAGCCGCTCGCCGGCAAGCGAATCGCCCTGCTGGCCCACCCGGCATCCGTCACCGCCGACCTGACGCACGCGCTCGATGCCCTGGCCGCACTGCCCGACCTCAGCCTGACCGCCGCCTTCGGCCCACAGCACGGCCTGCGCGGCGACAAGCAGGACAACATGGTCGAATCGCCGGACTTCCTCGACCCGCTGCACGGCATCCCGGTGTTCAGCCTGTACGGTGAAGTACGGCGACCGACCGCAGCGATGCTCGACACCTTCGATGTGCTATTGATCGACCTGCAGGATCTCGGCTGCCGAATCTACACCTTCATTACCACCCTGCGTTACATGCTCGAAGCGGCCGCCCTTAACGGTAAAGCCGTGTGGGTGCTGGACCGCCCGAATCCGGTTGGCCGGCCGATTGAAGGCCTGACCCTGCGCCCGGGTTGGGAAAGCTTCGTCGGCGCCGGTCCGCTGCCGATGCGACACGGCCTGACGATGGGCGAGCTGGCGCGCTGGTTCATCGCCGAATTGCAGTTGGATGTCGATTGCAAGGTAATTGCCATGGGAGGATGGCAGCCCGACCTCGCTCCCGGCTACGGCTGGCCGCTCGGTGAACGCACCTGGGTCAACCCCAGCCCGAACGCCCCGAATCTCTCGATGGCCCGATGCTACGCCGGTACCGTGATGATCGAGGGCACCACACTCTCAGAAGGGCGCGGAACGACGCGGCCGCTCGAACTGTTCGGCGCCCCGGATATCGACGCCAACGCAATCATTGCTGAAATGCACAGGCTGGCGCCGCACTGGCTGGCGGGATGCCGGCTGCGCGACTGCTGGTTCGAGCCGACTTTCCCATGGCGTGCAGACCCATGTCGAAGACGATGCCTACCTCCATCACGAGTTCCGCCCATGGCGACTTCAGGCGCTAGCCTTCAAAGCGCTGCGCAGGCTTTATCCGGACTACCCGCTGTGGCGCGAATTCGCCTACGAGTACGAGTTCAACCGGCTGGCCATCGACCTGATCAACGGCAGTCAGATCCTGCGCGGCTGGGTGGACGACCCCGCCGCAACACCGGGAGACCTGGATACGCTGGCCCAACACGACGAGTCGACATGGGAGGAGATGCGACGTCCGCATCTCCTCTATTGACGCTGGCTGGCTAAAGGACGACCTGCGCCCCGAGTTCGACGACCCGGTTGGTCGGGATCTTGTAGAAGCTCATCGCCGTACTGGCGTTGCGATACATCAACACAAACAGCTTCTCACGCCAGAACATCATGTCCGAACCCACCTTCGGGATCAGCGTCGCCCGACCGAGGAAGAAGGACGTTTCCATCATGTCGAAGTCCATCCCCTGTTCCTTGCACAAGGCCAGCGCCGCGGGGATATCCGGCTCGTCCTTGAAGCCGTACTGGACGGTGACCTTGTAGAACCCGCCTTTCAGCGGGTGGATCTCGACGCGGTCGATTTCCGGCACATACGGCACGTCGAACACCTCCACCGACAGCACCAGTACCCTCTCGTGCAGCACCTTGTTGTGCATCAGGTTGTGCAGCATGGCGTTCGGCACGCGATCGTTTCTCGACGTCATGAATACGGCCGTGCCTGCCACGCGTACCGGCTCGGAGATCAGCAAGGCATCGATGAACATATCCAGTTCGATGGCTTCGCCGCTGGTCCGCTCGGTGAGCAACTGCCCGCCACGTTTCCAGGTACTCATCAGCAGGAAGACGAGCGAACCGATCGCCAGCGGGAACCAGCCGCCATCGGGAATTTTCAGGACATTCGCTGAAAGGAAGGTCACTTCGACGACCAGGAATACGGCAAACAGCGCGACGGCGCGGGGCCATCCCCACCCCCAGGCCTTGGCGGCGACAAAGCTGGCCAGACACGAGGTGATGACCATGTCGCTGGTCACCGCGATGCCATACGCGGCGGCGATGTTGGAACTGGAACGGAAGCCCAGGACCAGGATGGCCACGGCGCAAAACAGGCCCCAGTTAACTCCGGGAAGATAGACCTGCCCCTGTTCCTTTTCCGAGGTGTGTTGCACTTCGAAGCGGGGCAGGAAACCGAGTTGCATGGCTTGCCGGGACACCGAGAAGGCGCCAGAGATGACCGCCTGCGAGGCGATCACGGTGGCAACGGTCGCGAGGCCGACGAGCGGATAGAGCATCCAGTCGGGCGCCTGATGGTAGAACGGATTTTCCACGGTCTCGGGATGCGCCAGGATGAGTGCGCCCTGTCCGAAATAATTCAAGGTCAGCGACGGCAGCACAAAGAAGAACCACGCCTGCCGGATCGGCTGCGCGCCAAAGTGTCCCATATCCGCATACAGTGCCTCGGCGCCGGTAACCGCCAGAACCACGGCGCCCATTGCCACCAGCGCCAAGCCACGGTTCTCGATGAGGAAACGCAGTCCGTGCAGCGGATTGACCGCCCACAGGACCGAGGGATTGGTAATGATATTGGACACGCCGAGTACCGCCAGCGTCGAGAACCAGACGATCATGATCGGTCCGAACGCGGCGCCGACCGAACCGGTTCCGCGCTTCTGGACAAAAAACAGGACGAACAGCACGACCAGCGTCGCGGGCAAGACGTAGGGTTTGAGCAGCGGCGTGGCCACCTCCAGCCCTTCGAGCGCCGAGAGCACCGAAATCGCCGGAGTGATCATCCCGTCGCCGTAAAACATTCCGGCCCCCAGGAGACCGGCCAGCGTGATAAGCCGCTTCTTGGACTTATCCTTGCCCGCAGAATGAAGCGCGAGGGCGATCATCGCCATGATCCCGCCTTCGCCACGGTTATCCGCGCGCATGATGAATACAACGTACTTGACCGAGACGATGATGATCAGCGCCCAAAGGATCAGTGACAGGATGCCGAGCACGTTGGCCGGATTGAGCGGAATCGGGTGTACCCCGGAGAAGACTTCCTTGATCGTATACAGCGGGCTGGTACCGATGTCGCCATAGACGACGCCCAACGCGGCCAGCGCCAACGCAGCCTGCTGCGCCGGCGTTTTACTTGTTCCATGTTGCATTTGTTTTGCCTCACTTCCGTGATGCAGCGACAGGTCGCCCGTGAACAAACCCTCCGGACAAATCGCTACGTTGTTCCCTTAAGGAACGGGGAGACGCGGAGGATACTCCTCCCGCTCCCCTCGAGGCAAACCACCCTGCGGTTTTAGCAATGATGGAAAGTGATGTTTAATTGGATCGAATACTCCTGGCACCCTTCGGAAAAACAGCCATGGGGTGAGACTATCGAAGTATTTTCGCAAGCGGAAACACGTCAATCACGGCCAGTGAAATGACGCATTTTGCGTTATTCCAGAGGCCGCCTTTTTGTCAGGTGTCTCAATCCAGCAACGCAGTGGCAGGCGTATACGCGTAGCCAAGATCGTTAGCCACGGCCGCGTAAGTCACCTTGCCGAGCGCCACGTTCAACCCGTTGCGCAAATGCTCGCTCTCCTTCAGTGCCTGCTTCCACCCCTTGCCGGCCAGATCCACGGCATGGCCGATCGTGGCATGGTTCAACGCAAAGGTCGAAGTGCGGGCCACGGCGCCCGGCATGTTCGCCACGCAATAGTGAACGACACCGTCGACCACGAAGGTCGGTTCGGCATGCGTAGTCGCGTGCGAAGTTTCGACGCATCCGCCCTGGTCGATCGCCACATCAACGATCACCGCGCCTGTCTTCATGCGCTTTACCATATCGGCCGTCACCAGCTTGGGTGCTGCTGCCCCCGGGATCAGCACCCCGCCGATGACGAGGTCGGCGTCGAGCACGGCTTCCTCGATCGTATGCGCGGTAGAAAACAGCGTGTTGATACGGTTGCCGTAGACGAGATCAAGATGACGCAAGCGATCGACGTTCTTGTCGATGACGGTCACCCGTGCGCCCAGCCCAACCGCGATCTGCAAGGCATTGGTACCGACCATACCGGCGCCGATCACCACCACGTGCGCTGCGGGAACGCCCGGGACGCCACCGAGGAGGATCCCCATCCCGCCTTTCGATTTTTCCAGATGCGCTGCGCCAGCCTGCACCGCCATGCGCCCGGCCACCTCGCTCATCGGCGCGAGCAACGGCAGACCGCCACCTTGCCCGGTGATTGTCTCGTAGGCAATGCACACTGCTCCGGACTTGACCAGCGCTGCCGTCTGCTCAGGATCGGGCGCGAGGTGCAGGTAGGTATAAAGGATCTGGCCCGGACGCAGCATCGCGCACTCCTCCGGTTGCGGCTCCTTCACCTTGACGATCATTTCCGCTTCGGCGAATACGGCAGCGGCATCGGGCGCCAACACCGCGCCCGCCGCCGAATATTGCTCGTCGGTCAGCCCGATGGCCATGCCGGCGCCTTTCTCGACCAGCACCGCATGACCGCGCGACGTGAGCTCCCGTACGCTGGCCGGCGTCAGTCCGACCCGGTATTCGTGGTTCTTGATTTCCTTGGGCACACCAATTTTCATGACTTCTTCTCCGAGGGGTTATGTAACTGAATCAACCCTGTCAGTATCTTCCTGAGCCACGAAATAGAACACGACAATTAAACAAATTCCGTAATTATCAGAATAACTAATCAAAGTATCGTGTCTGTAAACAAAAAAAACCCTCCGGGAATCCGGAGGGTCGCAAAGCAGTCCGAACAGAAAGGATCAGGCGTTCTCCGTCTCTTCCTTCAAGCTCGTCAGTCCGGATTGAGTTACGCGGGTCTTTTCGTTAAGCGCCGCCAGTTGCTGCGGATAGCGATTAGCGGCAATCCCTTCCCAGATTTCCGCATCCTTGATACCGAGACGCGACGGCACGAAGACCGGGTCGAGCCCCATCTTGCGCTGTTCCTCGTAATCACGCAGCGTGGCAATGCCCGGCTTGGCAAGCAGCAGGATCACCACGATGTTGAACCAGGCCATCGCGCCGACGGCGGCGGAACCGAAGTTCCAGACCACGTCGACCGAACTGATCGCGCCGATGAAGGACATCGTAACGACGGCAATGCGGGAGAACAGGATGCCGTATTTGTAGCCGTCGCCCTGCGCGTTCCGCTTGAACAGGTAGGCCACGCTTGAGTCGGAATAGAACGCGTAGGCCAGCACCGTCGTGAAGGTAAAGAAGAACAGGGCTATGGCCACGAACGCGCCGCCTGCGTCGGGAATAAGCGAATTGACAGCGTACTGCGTGAAGTTCGACGCCTGAACGCCTTGCAGGTGCTGCAAAATGAAGCCGCCCTGGTTGGCCGGATCCGCGACGTTGAAAGCATTGGTCGACAGGATCATGACCGCCGTCGCCGTACACACCAGCAGCGTGTCGACATAGACGGAGAACGCCTGCACCAGCCCCTGCTTGGCCGGGTGCGACACCTCGGCGGCGCCGGAGGCTTGTGCCCCCGTCCCCTGCCCAGCCTCGTTCGAGAAGATCCCGCGCTTGACGCCCCACTGGACCGCCTTGCCGAACACCGCGCCATACACGGCGTTCATGTTGAAGGCGCTAGAGAAGATCAACTCGAACACACCCCAGATCCGGTCGAAGTTGACGATCAGGATCACTACCGCAACGGCCATATAGGCGATGGCCATCAGCGGCACGATCCGCTCTGCCGCCTTCGCGATCCGCCGGCCGCCGCCGAACACGACGTAGCCGATCAAAACCGCATATAGCACGCCGACCATCCATGGCTGCATGCCCAGCGACAGCTTGGCCGCCTGGGCAAAAGCGTTGGACTGGATACCGGGCAAGGCGAGACCGCAACCGAAGATGGTCAACACCGCGAAGGCGACCCCGAGTGCGCGGCTTTTCAGCCCCTTCTCGATGTAGTACGCCGGCCCGCCACGGTATTCGCCGTGAACTTCATCCTTCCAGACCTGCGAAAGCGCCGATTCGATGTACGCCGAGCCCGCGCCGAGAAAGGCGATCGCCCACATCCAGAACACCGCACCCGGCCCGCCGAAGAAAATCGCCGAAGCCACGCCGGTAATGTTGCCGGTGCCCACCCGCCCGCCAAGCGCCATGGCAAAGCCCTGGAACGAGGACACGCCGGTATCGGACGCTTTGCCTTTGAATAACTGGCTGACCATGTCCTTGATCAGCCGCAACTGCGGAAAACGCATGAGCACTGAAAAGAAGATGCCCGCCCCCAGGCATCCGTAGATCATGATCTGGCTCCAGAAGAAGTCGTCGACCGCTACGGAAAAAGTATGCAAGTTCATTGACACCCGCCTCCATGAAGAGAGTTTCGTTGTTATGACGCGAATGGAACGGCCGGCTATCGCTGTTATTGGCTGTTGTTTGCCGGCCGTGAGAATGAATCCCGCGATCAGGACTCATAAAGCGGGAAAGTATAGTTTTTATTGAACACAAAAAAAACCAAAGATGTATTAAATTAATTGCTTTCTCATAAGTATCGTTAATAAATAGAATTGCCCCGCCCCCACTTCCATGACTCCTTTTTCTCCCGACCTGCTTGAATGCCTCGCCGCCGTCATCGAGGAAGGCGGCTTCGAGCGTGCCGCACGCCGGCTGTCGATCACCCAGTCCGCTGTTTCGCAACGCCTGCACTCGCTCGAAGCCCAGGCCGGAACGGTACTGGTCGTTCGCGGTCGGCCGCTGCGACCGACCCCGGCCGGACGGCTCCTGCTCCGCCATGCGATGCAGATGCGCCTGCTGCACACCGGTCTCGAACAGGACCTGCGCCAGTTCGTACCCGGCGCAACCAGCGGCTCCTACAAGGAACGCATCTCGATCGCGGTCAACGCCGACAGCATTGCCACCTGGGCTCTGCCGGCATTCGACGCGCTGCAAAGGGACGGCCTTCCGCTGGAAATCATCGCCGACGACCAGGACTTCACACAGGACTGGCTACGCGAAGGACAGGTGCTCGGCTGCGTAACGGCACTGGCGCATGCCATGCGCGGCTGCCGTATCACTCCGCTCGGGGCGATGCGTTACGTTGCAGTGGCCACACCCGAAATGCTGCGCAAATTCTGCCCGAACGGGATTTCAGCACCTGGTATCCGGCAGCTCCCGTTCATCGCCTTCAACCGAAAGGACGACCTGCAAACCGAATTCGTCCGCCGCGTGCTGAACATCAAGCAGGTCAACTTGCGGCAGAGCTTCGTCCCGAGCTCCGAAGGACAGGTGCGTACGGTCCTCGCCGGCTGGGGCGCCAGCGTCGTGCCGGAAATGCTGGTCCGCCCGCTGATCGAATCCGGCCGACTCGTCAATCTCGCACCGGACGCCGCACTGCCAGTCAACCTATACTGGCACTGCTGGAATCTCGACTCACCGCTGCTTGACGAACTGACCCGCGCGATCCAGTCCGCCGCCGAGCGCCACCTCGCTGCGGAATCCGTCCCGGATTCGCCGTAGTGATCGGCCCACGACATATCGGAACAAAACGCTGCCTCGACCTGTCTTCATCCCACACAACGACTTACAAGAGCCCATCATGCCAAAACCGTCACTCAAGTATTTGCAGCTCCTCTCGGAAAAGTACCCGACGATCCAGGCGGCTTCGACCGCGATCATCAACTACTCGGCGCAACTGCAACTACCCAAGGGAACCGAGCACTTTCTTTCCGACGTGCACGGGGAGCACGAGGCGTTCAACCACGTCATCCGCAACGGCGCAGGGGCAATCTGGCGGCAGATCGAGGAAATGTTCGGCAACACGCTCTCCAAGTCGGAACGGCGCAACCTCGCGACGCTGATCTATTACCCGGAGCTGAAGATTCCGCTGATGCTGCAGTCGGTCGACGACAAGGAGGAGTGGTTCCGCCTGAAGATCGTCCGCCTCGTAAA
This sequence comes from Propionivibrio sp., assembly GCA_003249625.1. Next base: position 11,149 of record QKII01000168.1, read on the forward strand.
GTTCTGCCGCAACCTGACCGCCAAGTACCGGCCCTCGACGGTGCGGAGCTATCTCCCGAGCCACCTTGCCGAAACCATCGAGGAGCTGATCTACGATCAGGACGGTTCCGAATTCAAGTCGGTGTATTACCAGAACCAGATCGACACCATCGTTTCGACCGGCAGCGCGGCGACCTTCATCATTGCCATCGCCGCGCTGATCCGCCGCCTGGCAGTCGAGCGGCTGCACGTGATCGGCGACATATACGACCGCGGCCCCGGCGCGCACATCATCATGGACCTTCTGATGGACTACCATGACGTGGACATCCAGTGGGGCAACCACGACATCCTGTGGATGGGAGCCGCCGCCGGCAGTGGTGCCTGCATCGCCAACGTCATCCGCACCAGCCTGCGCTACGGCAACCTTGAAACGATGGAAAACGGCTACGGCATCAGCCTGATCCCGCTCGCCTCGTTCGCGCTGGAAACCTACAAGAACGACCCTTGCAAGCGCTTCATCCCCAAGGTCTCGCCAGAAGACAACTTCACCGAGCAGGAAGTCCGGCTGATGGCGCAGATGCAGAAGGCCATAGCGATCATCCAGTTCAAGCTGGAAAGCCAGATCATCAAGCGTCGTCCGCAATACAAGATGGACAACCGCCTGCTGCTCGACAAGATTGATTATGAACGCGGCGTGGTCAACATCGACGGCACAGAATATCCGATGCTTGACTCTCTCTTCCCGACAATCGACCCAAAGCACCCCGACGTCCTGAGCGAAGAAGAACAGGCTGTCATGGAGAAGCTGAAGTTGTCCTTCGTCAACAGCCAGAAACTGCAGGAACACACCCGTTTCCTGTTCTCCAACGGCAGCACCTACTTGATCCATGACGGCAACCTGCTCTATCACGGCTGCATCGCCCTGGACGACGACGGCGAGTTCCGCCCGTTCAACGTCGACGGCAAGACCTTCGCCGGAAAATCCTTCCTCGACCGCGTCGACCGTCTGGCGCGGCAAGGCTACTTCGCCACCGACAACCCGGCGGTCAAGCAGTACGGGATGGATGCCATGTGGTTCATGTGGTGCGCGCCACAATCACCGTTGTTCGGCAAGGAGAAGATGACCACCTTCGAACGATATTTCCTCGCCGAGAAGGCCACGCATGCGGAAAAACGCAACCCATACTACACGCTGCGCGACAACGAGGAGACGGCGCGCAAAATCCTCGCCGAATTCGGCCTCAACCCGGACACCGGCTGCATCGTAAACGGTCACGTTCCGGTCAAGGTTACCAAGGGTGAAAGGCCGATCAAGGCCAACGGCAAGTTGATCGTCATTGACGGAGGGTTCTCGCGCGCCTACCAGAAAGAAACGGGAATCGCCGGCTACACGCTGATCTCCAACTCGCGCGGCCTGCTGCTCGCCGCGCACCAGCCGTTCGAATCGACGCAAAAGGCGGTCTCCGAGGAAATCGACATCGACAGCGAAACCGAGATCATTCACACCCACCCGCACCGGCTGCGTGTGCAGGACACCGACCGCGGCAAAGAGATCCAGCAGCAGATCGGCGACCTTAAAGACCTGCTGAATGCCTACCGCGAAGGCCTGATCAAGGAACACAACGTCCACTGACGATTGTTTCCGTGTACTGAAATCGCCGATTCTGCACGGGGCAAGGCCTCGATCGGGCTATCGAGAAACAGCCCCTTCACCCTGTCCCGTGCCGGCTCAACCGACGCGCCCCATCGTATAAACCTCCGCTGGATTCCTGAAACACGCTGAAATACCCTGGTGGATCACCACCTTGATGCAGATGCTTATAAGATATATCTTGTAAGCATCTTATTCGCACAAAAGAATGTAAATGCACAACTCGCGCACGCTCCATGGCCATCACGGCCGCCATCAACGAACGGCTCATCGGGAACACCCCTGCATCCGTGTTGACCGCCCTCCAGGAGGCGGAGTCGGACGACGCGAACGAGTCTTTTCTCCAGGCGACCTCAAGTTCGTGATGCTGCATCTGCTGACACAAAAGCCCGGCCACGGTTATGACTTGATCAAATCGCTGAGTGACCTCGTCGGCGGCGACTACTCACCGAGTCCCGGCACAATCTATCCCACCCTCACCCTGTTGGACGACCTTGGCTGGGTAGCTGTCGAACAGGATGTCAACGGGCGCAAGGTCTACCGGGTCACCCCCGATGGCGAAGCCAAGCTCGACGAAGTCAAGGACGCGGTCGAGCGCATCCTGACCCACCTTGGTCACCGCAAGGCACGCGCCAACGCACGGCGCACGCCGGAGATCTTTCGAGCCATGGAAAACCTCAAACTGGCGCTAAGGATACGGCTGGGCGACTCAACGCCGGACCGGCAGACGACCCGCCGCATTGCGGAAATCATCGACTGTGCTGCCGTCGAAATCGAGCGTGTATAAACAAGCAAGGAACTCTCAAAATGAAAAGTCACCGCTACCGGATCACCGTCGAACATGTTGCGACACCCGACGCCCCCCACGTCGATACGCCAGAACACTTACGGTTCGAATGCGATGCGCACGATGAAATCCTGGCACTGGTTCATCGAAGCCGGCAACGAGGCGATTTCGACGCCGATACGGCGGCGGCATTCACCGTTGGCTTAAAGCTGCTCGGCGAAGTCATCCTGAAAAACCGCAACCACCCACTGTTCGAGGATTTCGGCCCGCAATTCGGACAGTTCATGAAGCGCCTCAAGGGTCGATAACAAATTCATTCGCCGTCGAGGATCCGCTCGTTGCATCCGCGCAAGCCATGGTTAGGCATGGTCGCTCGATTATCAGTAGAGGAAATTTCAGGAACGGCGTTGAATCAGCGTCTTTCCAGTTCACCCGGCGTACATCCGAACAGCGCGCGAAACGCCGCGATGTACGCCGATGGCGAGTCATAGCCATAGTCAAGCGCCACGCGCGTAACCGGGAGACCGGACTCCAGCCCGCCAAGCGACAGCATAAGTCGCAAACGCTGACGCCAGAGTCGGAATGACAGGCCGGTTTCCCGCCGGAACAGCCGCGCCAGGTTGCGTTCCGAGGCGCCCGTTTGCATGGCCCATTGGGCGAGCGTCCGCCCATCGCCGGGCGAATCCAGCAAAGCGCGCGAAATAACCAGGAGTCGCTTGTCGCGCGGCAGAACCAGGGAAAACGCCGCTTCGGGCAGAACCGCCAACTGGTCGACCAGTACCTGCACCAGGCGCGCTTCCGGCCCATCGAGTGGATAGTCGGGGGAAAACCTGCTCGCCGTCTTTATCAACTCCCTTACCAGCACAGACACCTGCAGAACGCGGCAACGCCCGGCATCCCAGGGAAAAAGTCGGGGATCGACGTAAAAACTGCGCATCTCCACCCGACCGGGATTGACGACCTGATGTTCAAGTTCAGGAGGAATCCACACCGCGCAATGCGGTAACGCGACGTAGTTTCCTATCGGAGTGCGGATGTCGAGCACTCCCTCGACGGCATACGACAGTTGTCCCCAGGGGTGTCGATGCACGGAACTGAAGGTTCCCGCCGATAGCGATTCGGCGCGGGCGAACAGGGGGCGCGGCAGGGCATCGAGCGCAGGCAAGGCACGTTCGGCACGCAACATCGAAGAACGGGGATCAGTCATGGCAGGATATCGACATTCAGTGTCCGATTAACGGCAGACGGAAACAATATGTGACTCTATAGTGCGAGTCGTCGCACTACAAGCCACGCCACCGCTGAACTGAAGCAAAGCACCTTTTCCGGAGCCTCAATGTTTTCCTCACTGTCCGCCCACTTTCGCCGTCTCGGCCGCGACTGGTTCCTCATCGGCATGCTCTCCGCTGTCCTGCTCGCCTCCTTTTTCCCAGAGGCCGGCAAAAGCGGTGGCTGGCTACACATGGAGAACATGGTCGACATCGGCGTAGCGATTGTCTTCTTCCTGCACGGTCTGACAATCTCGCTGGAAAGCTTCAAAGCGGGATTGATGCGCTGGCCGGTACACATCGTCGTTCAAGCACTTACCTTCGCACTCTTCCCCCTGCTGTTCTATCCCTTCAGCAGTTTGTTTTCGGGGATCATTCCACCGCCGCTGATGCTGGGATTTCTCTATCTCTGCGTCCTGCCATCGACAATCACATCGTCGGTGGCGATGACCGGCATGGCCAAGGGGAACGTACCTGCCGCCATCTTCAATGCCACATTTTCCAGTCTTCTCGGAATCGTGATGACGCCGCTGCTGGTAAATCTCATGGCAGACACCCACGGCGCTTCCGGCGACCTGCCTCTGCTCAACACCATCATCAGCATCGCCCGCATGTTGCTGTTGCCACTCGTCGTTGGTCAGTTGTTGCGCCCCCTGCTCTTCCAATGGTTCAACCGCTACAAGGCGATCACTGGCAAACTCGACAAGGTGGTCATTCTGATGCTGGTGTTCGCCGCCTTCTGCAATTCGGTCGCGGCGGGGCTGTGGCGTGACAACGGTGTGGAGATCATCGGCGTAACCCTGGCTGGAGCTGCCTTGTTGCTCGGTATCGTGCTTGCGCTGTCGACCGTGCTCGCCCGACGCCTCGGCTTCAATGTCGAAGACGAAATCACCATCGTTTTCTGCGGTTCTAAGAAAACGCTTGCGTCCGGCGTGCCGATGGCGGCCCTTCTGTTCGGCGCAAACCCGTCCCTTGGCCTGATCGTCCTGCCGATCATGTTCTACCACCAGCTTCAGTTGTTCGTTTGCTCAATTCTCGCGGCGCGTTACGCCCGGCGCTAATCGGTGTTCGACGTCGGAACAAATCTTCGCTTTCGCCACTCAAAAAGCCGTCCGAATCCTGGAACAGGCGCGCGCCTCCGGCGCAGATTGGAGATCGACGATGAACGTCAACTCGACGTCCCAGATTACAGCGATCATGCCGCAGTTGAGCACATCGCAATCTGCGCAATTGTCGGTTTTGAAGAACGCAATCGAACTTCAGGGACAACTGGCCCTGCAACTGGTGCTATCCGCCGCTCAATCATCGTCCAGTAACCCACCCAACCTCGGAAACGGCATAGACGTCTACGTATAAACCTCGCGAGGCGCTATCCAGGTCCGCAGAAAACCCTACGGCGGTGCCTTGGTGCCCGCGAACGAAACGATCTCCGAAGCTAAAAAGGCGCCAGCGTAAGTCACGCAGGCGCCAAAGGAGGAAAAGCAAGAAGCGGTCAGTGTGTCAGCCACTTGAGCGGGACGAGGACGATATCGGGGACGGCGATCAGCAGGATCATCACCCCGGTCTGGGCCATCAAGAACGGCCAGACGCCCCACACCACCTTGGCCATCGGCATCTTCCCGACCGTGCTGATCACGTTCAGTACGGCACCTACCGGCGGGGTCATCAGTCCCAGACACTGGTTCAGGATGTACATCACCCCGAAATACACCGGGTCGAT
>QKII01000022.1 GCA_003249625.1 Propionivibrio sp.
TCGCGCAGTGCGTCAGAAATGCTTTCGATAGCGTGCCGCACCGTTTCGGCCGATGTCCGGATCGTTTCCATCGACAGGCTGGCGCTCTTCGCTACATCGACGACTTCCCCGACAACGTCGCGGCTCGACTGCATGCTGTCGACCGCGGCCGTCGCCCCCTTCTGAATGTTGGAAATGACCTCGCTGATTTCGTGTACGGAGGCGGTCGTGCGCTCTGCGAGTTTGCGCACCTCGTCGGCGACGACAGCGAAGCCACGCCCCTGTTCCCCGGCGCGGGCGGCCTCGATGGCGGCGTTGAGCGCGAGCAGGTTGGTCTGGTCGGCGACGTCGCGGATAACCACGGCGATGTTGCCGATTTTCTGCACCTGCTCGGACAGTTCCTGCACCTGCGCTGCCGTATGTTCGACGCTGTCGGCAACCTCTGAAATCCGGGATGCGGCGGTGTCGACGCTCTGCCCGCTTTCCACCGCGCTTTCGCCGGCTTCTGTGGCCCGCTGGCTGGCTTCCGCCGCGCTGCTGCCGATGTGGTCAATGCTCACGGTCATTTCCTCGACTGCAGCGGCGGCCGAAGCGGTCGAGGCCGTCTGCGCCTCGGTGCTCGTCGCTACCTGCCCGGCCGAAGTCGACAGCATGTTGGCGGAGGACGCCACGCTGTCGGCATTGCTGGTGACTTCACCGATGATTTTTGCCAGCTCGGCACGCATCGTTTCAAGCGATTGCAGGAGGCGACCGATTTCGTCGCGGGATCTCTTGGACAGTTGGCTCGACGCCGTCAGGTCGCCGGCGGCGATACGCGCGGCGAGGTCATTGGCGACCGCGATGCGCGACGTCAGGCTGCGCAGCGTGACGAATCCGGCCAGTGCGAGGATCACCAATGCCGCGAGGAGCACTGCGCCGGCAATGATGTTAGATGTGTGCTCGGCGGCCAGCGCTTCGGTCGCCGCCTTTTTGCCAAGCTCGTCGTTGTAGCGAATATGGTCGGCGAAAAGCTTTGTCAGCCTGTCTCCGATGACCTTGGCCTTTTCCATTTCCTTGAGCGCTCCTTCTGTCTCGTAGTTGCGCGATTCGGAAATGATGGCCTCGATGGCGCTCTTGTAGTCGCCGAACGCTGCTTTTTGCGCTTCGACAAAGCGTCGGTCTTCATCGTCGGTGATCAGGGCTTCATAGTTCTTGATGCTCTTGTCCACCGCCGCGACCTCCTCTTTGAGCGTCTTTTCCGTGGTGGCTTTCAGTGCCGGATCCAGGGCGACGAGGTGGTACATGACCCGGATGCGGATCTGCAGGAAGGCGCTGATCGTCTTGTTGATGGCTTCCAGACTCGGTACGGTATTCTCGTTGGCGTAGTTCGCTGCTTTGAAGACTTTGTCGCTTTGGACGTAGTTGACGCCTGCCAACAGGATCAGGCCGGTGAGCGCGGTGGCGATCAGCGCTGTCAGGCGTTGGGCGATGGTCATGAGGATCTCCTGTCGAAGGATTTAAGTGTGTTGCCGCAAATCAATTCGAAGCGGCACGCAGTTTTTTGACAAAACCCCCAAAGGGTTTCAACTCCCAGCTGTCCCAGAGTTTCTGAGTTGCCGCCTTGAAGGCTGGGATGTCCGCCTCGTTGATCTGTACAGAACTCATCTTCTTGTATTCGGCCTGCAGCCGGCTGTCCGATTCGGCCATCAGCTTGCGTTGCAGCTTTGCTGCTTCTTGTGCCGCGTCCTTGATAAGCGAGCGCTCATCCGACGACAGCCGTTTCCAGGTTGCCAGGCTGACAAAGAATGGGGTGGCCTCAAACTTGTGGTTGGTGATCGAAATGTACTTCTGCACCTCGTGCAGCTTGGCCGAGTAAATATTGGCCAGCGGATTTTCCTGTCCGTCGACGAAACCCTGTTGCAGTGCTACGTACAAGTCACCGAAATTGATCGGCACCGGGGTGCCTTCAAGTGCGCGCACCAGGTCCATGGTGGACCTGTCGGCCGTGGTTCGTAGTCTCAGTCCGCGAACATCCTCGGGCTTCTTGATCGGGCGTTTGTTGTTACTCATCTGGCGGATGCCGTTATCCATCCAGGCAACCAAAACCATGCCCTTGGCCTCGAATTTTTTCGCCAATTCTTCTCCAATCGCTCCGTCAAGGGCCTCAAGCGCCTTCTCCGAACTCGAAAACGCGTAGGGAAGCCCCAGTGCGGAGAGTTCCGGTACAAGCAATCCCGCCGGTCCTTGTGAGTTGATGCTCATGTCGAGCTTGCCGGTGGAGAGCGAGGAGAGCATGGCCACTTCGTCACCGTGTTGCGCCGGGCCGCCGATTTCCACGGCAAGTTTCCCTGAGCTCTTTGCCTTGACGAGTTCCGCAAACTTCAACGCGGCCACTGATCGCGGGTTGCCCTGTGCTGCTCCGTGTGCAAGGGTTAGCTTGGTTTGCGCCAGCGCTGTATTCAGCAGGCTGGCGAGGCAGATGGCATATGTGACTGCGATACGCAAGATGCGGTGGTTCATTTCAGACTCCCTTTTTGCTGATGTCGTTGTGTTATCCGACTGCGAGTATCCGACATCAACGAGCCGCTGTTCAAGTCCGCAATGGGGGAAAAGTGCCAACATGAGGCGTGTTGGCATAAAGAAAGCCCGATTGGCCGAAGCGGCTTTGGCTATAATCCGTCGGTTGTCTGAAGATCGGTTCATAACTCACGGAGAGAACAATTCATGGAGAGACGTTCCTTTTTGAAAAAAGCGGGGGTCGGTCTTGCGGCGGGAGCCGTTGCTGCCCCGGCGCTTGCGCAGAACGCACCGACGATCAAGTGGCGGATCGCTTCGAGTTTTCCGAAGAGCCTGGATACGCTGCACGGATCAGCTGAATTCCTGGTCAAACGGATCAACGAAATGTCCGGTGGCAAGTTCCAGATCCAGCTGTTCGCAGCTGGTGAGATCGTGCCGCCGGCCGGGGTTCATGATGCGGTCAAGGACAATACGGTAGAGATGGGCTTTACCTGCTCGTATTACTACTTCGGCAAGGACCCAACGTACTGCATCGACACGGCCATCCCCTTCGGCATGAATTCCCGCCAGATCAAGGCATGGTACCGGCAAGGCAATGGCGCCAAGCTGATGGCCGAGCTGTTCTCAAAGTCGAACATCGTTTCCTTCCCGACGGGTAATACCGGCGTGCAGATGGGCGGCTGGTATCGCAAGGAAATCAAGTCCGTCAACGACCTCAAAGGGCTGAAGATGCGCGTTGCCGGCCTCGCCGGCGCCGTTCTGGCCAAGGTCGGGGTCGTGCCGCAGCAGATCGCCGGCCCGGACATCTATCCCGCTCTGGAGAAAGGCACAATCGACGCTGTTGAATGGGTCGGTCCTTACGATGACCAGAAGCTGGGTTTCAACAAGGTGGCCAAGTACTACTACTATCCGGCCTGGTGGGAAGGTGGTCCGCAGATCTCGACCTATATCAACGCCCAGAAGTGGGCTGAGTTGCCGAAGGAATATCAGGCTATCATCGAAGCAGCCTGCGCCGAAACCGATACCGAGATGTGTGCCCGCTACGACACCAAGAACCCCGTGGCGCTGAAGCAGCTGATTGGTTCGGGTACGCAGCTGCGTCCGTTCCCGAAGGATGTGATGGAGGCCAGCTACAAGGCCGCCATGGAATACTATGCAGAAACTTCCGCCAGCAATCCGCTGTTCAAGAAAATTTATACCGACTACAAGAAGTTTCTGGATGAACAGAATTCCTGGTATCGGGTCTGCGAAGGCTCCTACGCCAACTTCATGTTCAGCCGAAAGACCTGACGCAGAATTACATGATAAAAAAACGGGAGCCTCGGCTCCCGTTTTTTTATGCAGGTGACGTTACTACTTTGTTATTGAGTTGGTGCGGCGTCGTACTGGTAGTCCATGACCGGAACCTCGATCTTGATCGTGTTTACGTCGACCGCTGGCCCCTTGTCGATGCTGAAGGTAACCATTTGCGGGAAGGCGATGATCAGGCAGACCATTAACAGTTGAACAAATACGAATGGAATGGCTCCCCAGTAGATGTCGCTGGTCTTGACCGACGCAGGGGCTACGGAGCGCAGGAAGAACAGGGCAAAACCGAACGGCGGATGCAGGAAGGAGGTCTGCATGTTGACCCCGAGCAGCACGCCGAACCAGATCAGGTCGATTCCCATTTTTTCCGCTACCGGGCCGAGCAGCGGCACGATGATGAAGGCGAGTTCGAAGTAGTCGAGGAAGAAAGCCAGAACGAACACCAGAATATTGACGACAATCAGGAAGCCGACATGTCCGCCCGGGAGGTTGCCCAACAGGTGCTCCACCCAGAGGTGGCCGTCGACACCGTAGAACGTCAGAGAGAAAACCCGGGCGCCGACGAGGATGAAGACGACGAAGGTCGTCAGCTTGGCGGTGCTTTCCATCGCCTGCTTGAGCAGCGTCAGATTCATGCGCTTGCGCAGGGTGGCCATGAGCAATGCACCGGCAGCGCCCATCGCGCCGCCTTCGGTTGGTGTCGCGATGCCGAGGAATATGGTCCCGAGTACCAGAAAGATCAGCAGCAATGGCGGCAGGAGGGTGGTGATGACACGCAGGAGGAGTTTCGTCCCGCGCAACGTGCGCGCTTCGGGCGGCAGGGCAGGAACCCAGCTGGGTTTCATGATTGCGACGCCGACAACGTAGCCGACATACAACAACGAGAGGACGATGGCCGGAACAAAGGCGCCTGCGTACATGTCGCCGACCGATTTTCCGAGCTGGTCGGCCATGACGATCAGAACCAGAGAGGGCGGAATGATCTGGGCCAATGTTCCCGAGGCGGCGATGACGCCTGTGGCAACGCGCTTGTCGTAACCGTAGCGCAGCATGATCGGCAGTGAGATCAGGCCCATCGAAATGACCGAGGCGGCAACGACCCCCGTTGTGGCGGCCAGCAGGGCGCCGACGAAAATGACCGCGTAGCCTAGTCCGCCGCGTATCGGCCCAAACAGTTGACCGATCGTGTCGAGTAGGTCCTCGGCCATGCCAGAGCGTTCAAGAACGAGGCCCATGAAAGTGAAGAACGGCACCGCGAGCAGCGTCTCGTTGGCCATGACGCTGAAGATACGATCGGGTAATGCCTGGAACAACTGCGGTCCCAGCAATCCCAGTTCGATGCCGAGCAGGCCGAATACTATGCCGTTGGCCGCGAGCGCAAAGGCGACGGGAAAGCCGAGCAGCAGGAATACCACCATCGACGCAAAAATGATCGGTGCCATGTTGGCGATCAGGAACTCGGCCATTACGCTTCTCCCTTTCTCGTCTTGATGGCGTTTGCCAGTTCCTCTTCATGGCTCGGGGCTTTTCTCTTGTCGGTCGGGTCCGGACAGCGTCCCAGGAGAAAGCCGAAACGTTTGATCAGTTCGGAAAGGGCTTGCAGGATGAGCAAGAAGAACCCTGCGGGAATCATCAGGCGCGCGGGCCAGACGATCAGTCCGCCGGCGCTGTTGGACATCTCGCCGGACTCGAAGGCCGAGACAAACACCGGCCAGGAAAGCGCCATTATGACGATGGCCATCGGCAGCAGGAAAAAAAGAAGGCCGAAGATGTCAATACAGGTTTGCGTCTTCTTCGAGAATCGCCCCGAAATCAGATCGATACGGACATGCTCGTTGCGTAGAAGCGTGTATCCGCCGCAGAGGAGGAAGATCAGGCCGAAAAGGTACCACTGTATTTCCAGCAGCGCGTTTGAGCTGAAATTGATTGAATAACGCATCAAGGCGTTGCCGGCGCTGATCAGCACCACGATCAGCACCAGCCAGATGGCCAGCTTGCCGATACGCTCCGTCAGCGCATCAATATGGCGCGACAGTTTGAGGAGGGCGTTCACGGGAAAAGTCCTTGTTTGGTGTCAGAATTCCGGGGGCGATTGTTTGCATCGGCAGGACGTCGGATGGATCGCACCCGGGGACTCGACGGGGCGATGCAGCGTCCTTGTGGGAATCTTGATCATGCCCGGTCGGCAAACAGGGGCGGAATTATCGCATAGCTCGGCCGGCGAAGCTATTTTGCAGGTCGTGTGACAAAGGTATAGCGCCTTGTTGTGGAAGGTTTTTTCGTATCTGAAGAGAATGGGCAGAATGGCAACAATCTACTTCGTTCGTCATGGTGAAACGGACTGGAATGTCCAGTTGCGCATGCAAGGGCACGTCGACAGGCCCCTCAACGCTAGCGGAATGGCCCAGGCGGAGGCGCTTGGTCGGTATTTCCATCCCGAAGGAGTGACGGCCATCTATTCGAGCGACCTGTTGCGTGCCTGGCAAACGGCAGCGCCTTTGGCTCGTGCGCTGGGACTGAGCGTGCGGAGCGAACCGGCGTTGCGGGAGCGGAACTTTGGACGGTGCGAAGGAATGACCATTGGCGAAGTTGCGCAGGCTTTTGCGGCAGAAGCCGAAGCGCTGGGTTCCGGCGATCCCGAACATGTCCCGCTCGGCGGGGAAAGCCGGCGGCAGCATCAGGAACGTGTTCTGGGATGTGTCGATCTGCTGGCTCGGAGTCATCCCGGTCAGACGATCGTCGTGGTGACCCACGGCGGTGTGCTGGATGTCGTTTACCGGCGATCAAGGCAATTGCCGTTGACAGCGCCGCGCGACTATCCGATTCCCAATACGGGGATCAACCGGATTGTCATCGAGAAGGGTGAGTGGACGATTGAAAGCTGGGCCGATACGGCGCATCTTGATTGTCAAGCGCGGGATTGACCGCGTGATACAATCCGCTTCCTTTCAATGGCTTGTGAGGCAAAACGATGTTTTCGGCAAAAGATATCCTGGCAAAAGTTGATCCTGAACTCTGGAAAGCGATCGAAAGCGAAAATCGCCGCCAGGAGGAGCATATCGAGCTGATTGCCTCCGAGAATTACGTCAGCAAAGCGGTAATGGAAGCTCAAGGATCGCAGCTGACCAACAAATATGCCGAAGGGTACCCGGGCAAGCGCTACTACGGCGGTTGCGAATACGTCGATATCGCCGAGCAGATTGCCATTGATCGCCTCAAGGAGTTGTTTGGCGCAGACGCTGCAAACGTTCAGCCGAATTCGGGTTCGCAAGCCAACCAGGCTGTGCTGATGGCCTTCGCCAAACCGGGCGACACGATCATGGGCATGAGCCTCGCAGAGGGCGGTCACCTGACCCACGGGATGCCGCTGAACATGTCCGGTAAGTGGTTCAACGTCGTTTCGTACGGACTCAACGAAAAGGAAGAGATCGACTACGACCGGATGGAAGCGCTGGCCCGCGAGCACAAGCCGAAGATCATCATCGCCGGTGCTTCCGCCTACTCGCTGCGTATCGATTTCGAGCGTTTTGCCAAGATCGCCAAGGAAGTCGGTGCCATTTTCTGGGTGGATATGGCCCACTACGCCGGCCTGATCGCTGCCGACTGCTACCCGAATCCGGTGCCTTTCGCCGATGTGGTGACATCGACGACCCACAAGACACTGCGGGGCCCGCGCGGTGGTGTGATTCTGATGAAGGCCGAGCACGAAAAAGCTATCAACTCGGCGATTTTCCCCGGCTTGCAAGGCGGTCCGCTGATGCATGTGATTGCGGCCAAGGCGGTTGCTTTCAAGGAGGCGCTGACGCCGGAATTCCGCGAGTATCAGGAACAGGTGGTTGCCAACGCTCGCGTACTGTCGCGCGTGCTGTCGGAAGAGCGTGGGCTGCGCATTGTTTCGGGGCGTACCGAGTCGCACGTGTTCCTGGTCGACCTGCGTTCGAAGAACATCACCGGCAAGGAAGCCGAAGCAGCATTGGGCAAGGCGCACATCACCGTTAACAAGAACTCCATTCCCAACGATCCGCAGAAACCGATGGTTACGTCAGGTATCCGTATCGGCAGTCCGGCGATGACGACGCGCGGTTTTACCGAGATCGAAGCGGAAGCAGTTGCGCATCTGATTGCCGACGTGCTTGAGGCGCCGAATGACGAGGCTGTGTTGGCGCGGGTGCGTGCTGATGTGGCTGCGTTGTGCAAGAAATATCCGGTCTACGGAGCCTGATAGCACATGCGCTGCCCATTCTGCGGGGCGTCCGATACGACGGTCGCAGATACGCGCATCAACGAAGACGGCGACATCGTGCGTCGCCGTCGGCGCTGCCTCTCGTGTGACAAGCGCTTTTCCACCTACGAGCGGGCGGAAATCCGCCTGCCGCAGGTGGTAAAGAAGAACGGGTCGCGTGTCGACTTCGACCGCGAGAAACTGGCCGCCAGCCTGTGGCTGGCGTTGCGTAAGCGGCCGGTGACGGTTGAGGCCGTCGAGGCAGTAATCATGCGCATCGAGGAGCAATTGCTGACGCTAGGTGAGCGCGAAGTTCCCTCCGAGAAAATCGGCGAAATGGTCATGCATGAACTCAAAAAGATCGACAAGGTCGCCTATGTGCGTTTCGCGTCGGTCTACCGCAGCTTTGAAGACGTTGATGAGTTCTCCGATCTCGTCAAGGAAGTGTCGCGTCCGGGCCAGCGACGCGTCTGACTGATTTTCCTGTCATGTTCAGCCCCGCTGATCACGCTTTCATGGCAAGGGCATTGTTCCTTGCCCAAAATGGGCTTTACTCGACCACGCCGAATCCGCGCGTTGGCTGTGTGATCGTCAACAATGGGTCCATCGTCGGAGAAGGGTGGCACCGCAAGGCCGGGGAAGCGCATGCTGAAGTGGAGGCATTGCGTTTTGCCGGTTCGGCTGCGCGCGGTTCTACCGTTTATGTAACTCTTGAGCCATGTAGTCACCACGGGCGTACGCCGCCGTGTGCCGCCGCTTTGATCGAGGCTGGAGTCGCGCGTGTCGTGGCTGCAATGGAGGATCCCAACCCACAGGTGGCTGGACGCGGCCTGGCCATGCTAACTGACGCAGGTATCAGCGCGCAGTGCGGTCTACTTGCAGTGGAAGCGGCTGACCTCAACGTGGGCTTTGTTTCGCGCATGTCGCGGGGTCGTCCGTGGGTGCGGGTAAAACTGGCTGCCAGTCTCGACGGCAAGTCGGCGCTGCTCAACGGAGCCAGCCAGTGGATTACCGGACCGGCGGCGCGACAGGACGGTCACCGCTGGCGGGCACGTGCCTGCGCCATCCTGACAGGCGTCGGGACCGTGCGCGACGACGACCCTCTGCTGAATGTGCGCGGGGTTGCGACGGAGCGACAGCCCCGCAAGGTTGTAGTTGATTCCCGACTGGAATTGTCCCCCGGGGCGCGCGTGCTGGTTGGCGGGGACGTACTGGTGGCGGCGGCTGTCGAAAATGGGAAAAAGGAAAGCCTTTTGCGTGCGCAGGGCGCTGAAGTTATGTGTTTCCCGGCTAGAGGAGGCAAGGTGGATCTCGTTGCCTTGATGCTTGAACTCGGGCGGCGCGGGGTGAACGAGTTGCACGTCGAGGGCGGAGGGCGGTTGAGCGGCGCCCTTCTGAGCGAAGGGCTGGTCGACGAACTGCTTCTCTATCTCGCCCCCTGTTTGCTTGGCGACAAGGCGAGGGGCATGTTCGATATGCCGGAATTGACTTCTCTTGACAGCAAGCGAGGACTCTCTGTTCGCGACATGCGGATGGTTGGCGGCGACCTTCGTGTCGTGGCCCGAGTTATCTGACTGCGCAGATCGCGCAATGCGGGTCCTTGTGAAAACGTACGCTGCGCCACTCCATCGTCAGTGCATTGAGCAGCAGTAGTCGTCCGATCAGCGGCTCGCCAGCCCCACAGAGTATCTTCAATGCTTCCGCAGCTTGCGTTGCGCCAATAATGCCGGTGAGCGGGGCGAAAACTCCTGTCACTGCGCAGCGCAATTCTTCGACATCTTCGCCTTCGGGAAACAGGCAGTGGTAGCAGGGCGATTCGTCAATGCGCGGGTCGAAGACTGAAATCTGGCCGCTGAAACGCACGGCTGCTCCCGACACCAGTGGCGTACGGGATATGACGCAGGCGCGGTTGACGGCGTGGCGTGTTTCGAAATTGTCGCTGCAGTCGAGTACCACGTCCGCGTCGGCCACGAGTTCTTTCAGCCTTTTGCCGGAGAGTCGCTCGGTCACCGGAGTTACGCGGATTTTCGGGTTGATTCGGTTGAGCGTGGCGCACCCGGAAAGCGCCTTGGCCTGACCGATGCGCTCATCCGTGTGGAGTAGCTGCCGTTGCAGGTTGGTCAGGTCAACGTTATCGCCATCGGCGAGCGTGATATTTCCCACGCCTGCGGAAGCCAGATACATGGACGCGGGAGACCCAAGGCCTCCTGCTCCGATGACTAATGCTTTTGCGCCAACGATCCGGGTTTGGCCTTCGATGCCTATCTGATCAAGCAAAATGTGCCGGCTGTAGCGGAGCAGATGTTCGTCGTTCATTGTTTCGACGTTTGTAGGGAGTGCGTTCGCTCGCCGGAAATTTTTATTATTTGTACTCCCGCCATTCAGGCGGTGTGTCGTCGTGGTCGCCGTGCGGATGACGCTCCCAGGCCTGCGTGTACGCCTCGTTTTGAGATCGCTTCAAAAGGCGGAGCGGCGCATCAAGATTATGGATTTCCGTTTCCTCGATATAGTAGATCAGTGCTCGAACCAGCTTGTTGAACAAGGAACACTCCAAGTGAAAGCCCTTGTCCGTCAAATCTGATTCGAGTTCTTCGAGCGAGTGGTCGTGCAGGTCATACATGAGGTCGATCGCGTTGCTGTCGATCCCCTGCCTGATTTCCAGATGCGCTAGACCGCTGAGAAAGCTCATCGCCTCCTGCGTCTGCCCTGGCGGGAATTCCGCGAAGCGTATGGTGCGTTCCTTACGGATCGGTGCCGGTTTTTGGGGTGATTCGGGCGGACGTCTCATGTCATTCCCCCACGGAAAAACGCTATTTTCCCTGCATGATTTGCAGCCCTTTGAGCAGGTTGATTGCCTGGGTGAGCTGGTAGTCCTTTTTCGACGCCAATTCCCGTCCCAGAGGCTCGAAAGAATCCTCGTCGTTTTCCTTGTCTGGGCTTGGTTTGGGAGATGGCAGTGCTTTGCCAGGTGTCTTCTGCTGCGGAGTAATCTCCTTCGCTTTTTCCTCATCCCGGATGTTTTCGAGGTGGTTTTCCAGATCGGCCTCGCGTAGTCGTGCAACGGATGTGCCGTTGGGTGTTTCCTCGACGACGATGTCGGGAATAATTCCCTTGGCCTGGATCGACCTTCCGGATGGTGTGAAGTAACGGGCCGTCGTCAGCTTGATGGCCGTACTGCCCGGTAGTGGAATCACGGTTTGGACCGATCCCTTGCCAAAACTTGTCGTTCCCATGATGACTGCGCGCTTATGATCCTGCAGGGCTCCGGCGACAATCTCGGAGGCGGAGGCAGAGCCGCCGTTGATCAGGACAACCATCGGAACTTTGAGTGCTTCGAGCGGCAAGCTCGTAATGAAGTCTTCGCGCGAGCCACGCAGATAGTCTTCCGGTTGTACGACGTATTCATGTTTCGCATCTGGAACGCGCCCGTCGGTCGAAGTGACCAAGGCCTTCGGGGACAGGAATGCCGCGGACACCCCAATTGCGGCGTTCAGCAGTCCGCCCGGATCGTTGCGCAAGTCGAGAACCAGACCTTTCAGCGCGCCGTGTTGATACAAGTCGCGCAAGTGCTTGACCACAGATGGCGCCGTAGTCTCCTGGAACTGCGTAATGCGCAGGTAGCCGTAACCTTCCTCGACCAGCTTGGACTTGACACTTTGGACCTTGATGACCTCGCGGGTCAGAGTGATCTCGATCGGCTTGGGTTCGCCCTTGCGCAGGATCGATAGCTTGATCTGTGTCTTGGGTTTGCCGCGCATTCGCTTGACCGCGTCCGAAAGCGTCATTCCCTTGACCATCTTGTCGTCAAGTTTGAAGATCAGATCGCCAGCCTTGATCCCTGCGCGGTAGGCAGGAGTATCCTCGATCGGCGAAACGACCTTCACCAGTCCGTCCTCCATGCCAACTTCGATACCCAGACCGCCGAATTCCCCTTGCGTGCCGACCTGCAAGTCCTTGAAGGCGTCTGCGTCAAGATATGACGAATGCGGATCGAGGTTGGAGAGCATGCCGCTGATCGCGTGGGTGATCAGCTTTTTGTCTTCAATCGGCTCAACATAGCCTTGCTTGATGGCGTTGAATACTTCAGCGAAGGTGCGCAGTTCCTCGATGGGCAGGTTGTTGCGGACGTCCTTGTCGGCCATCGCTGAAAACTGAAGACTGATCAGGATGCCTCCCGCCAGACCGGCAAAGACCAGACTTGCTTGTTTCAACTTGCCCATGTGTAAATGCTCCGTAAAAACACCATTGTCATTTCAGGTTGGTCCATTGCAGGGGGTCGATCGGGTGGCCCTGATGACGCAGTTCGAAGTATAAACCCGATTCCGGGTTGCCACCGCTGTTCCCGGCAGAGGCAATGGTATCGCCGCCCCGTACGTTGTCGCCGACCTGTTTCAGAAGGGAATCGCTGTAACCGTAGATCGACAGATATTGGCTGCCATGGTCGACGATCAGCAGGTTTCCAAAGCCGCGCATCCAGTCGGCGAATACGACCTGTCCGCTAGCAATGGCCTTGATTTC
>QKII01000161.1 GCA_003249625.1 Propionivibrio sp.
CGCATTCCGGCCGAAAGCATCCATGAATGAGCATCCGAACGCCCCCTTCAGCGGGCTGGACCTTCTTTCCTCTTCGGTCATCCTGCTTGATGAAAATCTGGATATCCGCTACCTGAACTCCGCCGCAGAGGATCTCCTCGCGATCAGCGGGAAATCCGTCACAGGATCAAAACTTAGCGACGTCGCGGCTTGCCCGTCGACATTGCTGGAAGCGCTGGACAACGCCTTGCAGCATGGCTGGAGCCATAGCGGCCAGAACATCGAAATCCGGCGCAACGACGACCTGCTGCTGCAACTGAACTGCACCGTCATTCGGGTAGACGCCGACGGAATCCGCCTGCTTGTGGAACTTTGGCCGATCGACCAGCAAATCAAGGCGACCCGGGAAGAACGCCTCCTCGAACAGCAGCTGGCCAACCGCGAGTTGATCCGCAATCTCGCGCACGAGATCAAGAATCCGCTGGGCGGCATACGCGGAGCTGCACAGTTGCTCGAACATGAACTCAATAACCCTGCGCTTCGCGAGTACACCCAGGTCATCATCAAGGAAGCAGATCGCCTTCAGGATTTGATGAAGCGCCTGCTCTCACCGCACCGCCCGATGCAGCCCGGTTCAGTCAACATCCACGAGATTCTTGAACGCGTGCGCAGCCTTTTGAAAGCGGAATTCCCAAAAGCGCTGATGATCCGTCGCGATTACGACACGAGCCTGCCGGAATTGATCGGTGATCGCGAACAGCTGATCCAGGCCGTACTGAACATCGCGCGCAATGCCGCGCAGGCGATCATGAATCGACCTGATGAAGAAGCCGAGGGACAGATCACTTTCCGTACGCGCATTACCCGGCAGGTAACTCTGGCCAAGAAGCGCTTCCCGCTGGCGATAGAGCTGCAGGTCATCGACAACGGGCCAGGGATTCCGGAAGACATCCGGGAGCGCATGTTCTACCCACTGGTCTCCGGACGTGAAGGGGGCAACGGACTCGGTCTGACGCTGGCGCAGAATTTCGTATTGCAGCATCAGGGAACCATCGAATGCCAGAGCCGGCCGGGCTTCACCTGCTTCACGATCCGCATGCCATTGAATCTCGGCGAAGGGAGGGTGGTGGGCTGATGGCAAGCTATTTGCTACACCGTTCCCATCCTGATCACAATGCCTGAGAAAAATATGAAACCTGTGTGGATTGTCGACGACGACAAGTCGATTCGCTGGGTGCTGGAAAAGACCCTGTCGCGGGAGCAGACGCCGTTCAAGAGCTTTGCTTCGGCGACCGAGGCATTGGCCCAACTCGACGCCGGCACCGAGCCGCCGCAGGTTCTGGTGTCCGATATCCGCATGCCCGGCGAGTCAGGGCTCGACCTGCTGAGAAAGGTCAAGGAGCGCTTCCCCGCGTTGCCGGTGATCATCATGACCGCCTATTCAGACCTCGATAGCGCGGTTGCGGCCTTTCAGGGCGGCGCCTTCGAGTATCTGCCAAAGCCGTTCGACGTCGACCAGGCACTGGAACTGATCCGTCGCGCCGTCGACGAAAGCCTGCACCAAGGTGGTGCAACCGATGAACTGGGCATGGTGCCGGAAATTCTCGGCAAGGCGCCGGCGATGCAAGAGGTATTCCGTGCGATCGGGCGACTCAGCCAGTCGTCTGCAACAGTAATGATCACGGGCGAATCGGGAACCGGCAAGGAACTCGTCGCCCGCGCCCTGCACCGACATAGTCCGCGGGCGGACAAGCCGTTCATCGCCATCAACACTGCCGCCATCCCGAAGGATCTGCTTGAATCCGAACTGTTTGGTCACGAGCGGGGCGCGTTCACCGGCGCTGCTACACAGCGACGTGGCCGCTTCGAGCAGGCTGAAGGCGGCACGCTGTTCCTCGATGAAATCGGCGACATGCCGGCGGAGCTGCAGACGCGCCTCCTACGCGTGCTCTCCGACGGCAATTTCTATCGCGTTGGCGGACATTCACCAATTCGCGCCAATGTGCGCATCATCGCCGCCACACACCAGAATCTCGAAGAACGGGTCAAGGAAGGCCTGTTTCGGGAAGACCTTTTTCACCGCCTCAACGTCATCCGCGTCCGTCTGCCAAGCCTGCGCGAACGGAGCGAGGACATTCCCATCCTGGCCCGACACTTCCTGCAAAAGAGTGCTCAGGAACTCGGTGTCGAGGCCAAGCGGATTTCCGACGCAGCATTGCGGCAGTTGTCGTCGCTCGAATTTCCCGGCAACGTTCGGCAGTTGGAAAACGTCTGTCACTGGCTGACCGTAATGGCGCCGGGGCAACTCGTCGACCTCGGCGACCTGCCTCCCGAGTTACGCGAGGCGGCACCGGCAGCGGGCGGTGCAACCGACTGGGAAGGAGCTCTGGCGCAGGTGGTCGACCGCATGCTGACCACCGACGAAGGGAAGGTGCACGAAAAGCTGACCAACGTCTTCGAGCGCATCCTGATCAACCGCGCGCTGATGCATACCGGTGGGCGACGGATCGAGGCGGCCCAGGCGCTGGGCATTGGTCGAAACACCATCACCCGCAAGATCCAGGATCTCGGCCTTGACGGAGGGCGGTCGGATGAAACGGAGCAAGCGGCCGGATAATCAGCGATAATGGCGCCCCCGAAAGGTGCCGCCCGATGTCTGAATCCTCCGCCCAACTGATCGATCCTTCGCGTTTGCCCGAACTGCTCGCCGAGACGCGCGAGCGGTTTAAGGTTGTTGCACTGGCCGAGTGCGCTTCGACCAACACGGTCATGTTGCAGCTTGCCGAGGATGGCGCACCGTCCGGGACGGTCGTGGTCACCGATCGGCAAACGGCAGGGCGAGGCAGCCGCGGACGGACCTGGATGGCTTCGCCGGAGTCCAGCCTGACCTTCTCCGTGCTATGGTCCTTCCCGGGCGGGCTGGAACGTCTGTCCGGCCTGTCGCTGGCGGTTGGTGTTGCGGTGGTACAAGCTTTGCGTCGTTGCGGCGCAAGCGGCGTGCAGTTGAAGTGGCCAAACGATATCCTTTTCGGCCAGGGCAAGCTCGGCGGCATCCTCGTGGAATTGCATGCTGACGAACAAGGGGCCAAGGCAATTATCGGTATTGGTCTCAATCTTCGGCTGCCGGAAAGTATTGGCGAGCCGAGTGTCGCCGCCCTTCCCGCAGCAGCGCTGGAACAAATTGTCGCCGAACTGCCCGAACGCCATTTGCTGCTCTCCCATCTGCTGCGTGCGCTGGCTGCTACCTTCGATCGTTTCGCCGCCGGAGGATTCGCCGCGGTCCGTGCTGATTGGCACGCCTCCCACGCCTGGCAGGACCGGCCCGTACGTCTGCTGCGCGATGGTCGCATCGACAAGGAAGGCGTATGCGCCGGCGCAGACACGGATGGCGCGCTGCTGGTTAGTACCGCGCACGGCCTCGAACGTTGTCTGTCCGGCGACGTTTCGCTCAGGCCGCTATGATCGTCGCCATCGATGCCGGCAATTCCCGCATCAAGTGGGGATGCCATGACGGAACCGCCTGGAAGGAGCGCGGCAACCTGCCGACCGACGAAGCGGAGCGGCTGGCCGACGTGGCCGCCCGTTGGTCCAGGACGGCACGCATCTTCGCGTGCAGCGTCGCCGGGCCGAACGTGGAAGCTGCAACGCAGCAAGCGTTGGCCGCGGTGGGCTTCACGGTGCACTGGGTCCGCCCGGAGCTATCCGCCCATGGCGTGCACAATAACTATGAACAACCGGAGCGTCTCGGTGCAGATCGGTGGGCGGCGCTGGTTGCCGCCCGCCACAAGATGGCGGGCCCGTGCGTGGTGGTGTGCTCCGGCACGGCGACAACGGTCGACTGGCTCGATGGCGCGGGAAATTTCCGTGGAGGACTGATTCTTCCCGGCATGCATCTCATGCTCACTGCGCTGGCCCGGGGCACGGCACAACTGCCGCATGCCCGCGGGTGTTTCCGCGACGAGCCGCGCAACACCATGGATGCCATCGTCTCCGGTTGTCTGCATGCGCAAGCTGGTGCCATCGAGCGCATGTTTGCCAAGGTGGCCGCAGAAGAATCAGACGCACAATGCGTCCTTACCGGTGGTGCCGCACATCGGCTGGCTCCCTGTCTCGGAATCCCGTGCCGGGTCGAGGAAACCCTCGTTCTTGACGGTCTGCTGCAATACGCTTCCGCAACCTGAGCAAGCCGGGGCGCCAGCCTCTATACTTCTGGTTTTCCGATTCGGCATCCATTTCCGGGAGTTTTCATGGAATCGCTGCGCTTTGTCCTTCCCCAATCCGAAATTCCAACGCACTGGTACAACGTAGTCGCCGACATGCCCAACGCGCCGCTACCGCCGCTGGGGCCGGACGGGAAGCCGGCGACACCTGAACAAATGGGTGCCATCTTCCCGATGGCGATCCTTGAACAGGAGATGTCCGCCGAGCGCTGGATACCGATTCCCCAGGAGGTACGCGAGATCTACCGGCTCTGGCGCCCGTCACCGCTGGTTCGGGCTGCACGGCTCGAGCAAATGCTCGGCACACCGGCAAAAATCTATTACAAGAACGAAGGCGTCTCGCCAGCGGGATCGCACAAGCCGAATACCGCCGTGCCGCAGGCATACTACAACCGCCAGGCGGGCATCAAGCGCATCACCACCGAAACGGGAGCCGGGCAGTGGGGCTGCTCGATGGCACTCGCCGGGCAGATGTTCGGCGTGGATGTGCGCGTGTACATGGTCAAGGTAAGCTACCAGCAGAAGCCCTACCGACGCTCGATGATGCAGACCTGGGGCGCCGAGGTCTTCGCCAGCCCGTCGGAAATGACCCAGACCGGACGTGATGCATTGGCCCGGGATCCGGGCAACATGGGCTCGCTTGGCCTGGCGATCTCCGAGGCGGTCGAGGAAGCCGCCGCCCGCCCCGATACCAACTACGCGCTCGGCTCGGTTCTCAACCATGTCGCGCTACACCAAACCATTATCGGCCTTGAGGCGAAAAAGCAGTTCGAAATGGCCGGCGACTGGCCGGACGTGGTTTTCGCGCCCTGCGGCGGCGGCTCGTCGTTCGCCGGGATGGCCTTCCCGTTTCTTGCCGACAATGCCGCGGGGGGGCGCAGCGGCCGCATGGTGCGGCTGGTGGCCGTCGAGCCGACCTCGTGCCCTTCGCTGACCAAGGGCAAGTATGCTTATGACTTCGGCGACTCGTCGGGCTTCACGCCGCTGATGAAGATGTTCACCCTCGGCCATGACTTCATGCCGCCGGGCATCCACGCCGGCGGTTTGCGCTATCACGGCGCATCACCGCTCGTCTCGCAGCTGTACCACGAGGGGCTGATCGAGGCGATTGCCGTGCCGCAACTGGCAACGTTCGAGGCCGGCGTGATGTTCGCACGCGCCGAAGGAATCGTGCCCGCCCCCGAGTCATGCCACGCCATTCGCGGTGCAATCGACGAGGCGCTGCGCTGCAAGCAGAGTGGCGAGCCGAAGACGATCCTGTTCAACCTGACCGGGCACGGGCATTTCGACATGACGTCGTACGATCGCTACTTCGCCGGCGAACTTGAGGATTTCGCCTACCCCGAGGAAGCGATCCGGCAGTCGCTGGAGCATCTGCCCAATGTCGGCTGACGTCGTGAAAGGTCGCGTGGATCAAGGAATGAAAGGGCAATAATGCGCATCTTCGTATTCCTGCTGTTTCTGGCCAATCTGCTGTTCTTTGTCTGGACCCGGGGCTACTTCGGCGTTACGGAGAACGCGGATGCATTCCGTGTCAGTCAGCAGCTGCGGCCTGATCAGGTTCGAATCGTCACCAACGATGTGCCGCCACCGGAGATCGCGCGTGCGGAGAAAAAGGTCGCCAGGCCCGAGGAGAAATCGCCGGTCGAAACCTGCACCTTGTTGGTCGAATTGCCCCCAGCCGATGCCGATCGACTTGAGTCCGCTCTGGCGGAATCGCTTGCCGGTGTAGCGGCAGCGCGTACGAACTTTCCGGGCACATCGAGTTTCTGGGTTCACATCCCGCCACTGAAAACAAAGCGGGACGCGGAAACCAAGGCCGGGGAACTGAAGGATCTCGGCATCAAGGAATACTTCATCGTACAAGAGAGTGGCGCCAATCAGTTCGCCATCTCCCTGGGGTTATTCTCCTCGTCCGACGCGGCAACGGCAGCACTCGCCAAGCTGCGCGAGCAAGGAGTGCGCTCCGCCCGGATTGCGGAGAGACAGCTCAAGCCCCCGCTGGCACAGCTTGAACTTCGCGCACCGGAAGAAAAAGCAGCTGAGCTTGAGCAGTGGCTCGCCAGGACAGCGCCAGACGCGCGTCGCAGCGCGTGCAAGTTGCGGAACGCCTCCAGTCAATGAGCTTCGTCGTCGGCGTAACAGGCGGCATCGGCAGTGGGAAGACCACAGTTGCGAATCTGTTCGCCGAACTCGGCGCGGCCGTTGTCGATACCGATGCGATCGCACACGAACTGACCGGACCGCACGGAGCGGCGATGCCAAAGATCGCCGAAACCTTCGGCGAGCGCATTCTACGAGCAGACGGTAGTCTCGATCGTGGATCGATGCGGCAACTTTGCTTTTCCGAACCCGCGGCGCGCAGGCAACTGGAGGCAATCCTTCATCCGATGATCCGCAGCGAGAGCGTGGCCCGTTGCCAGCGCGCCAGCCACGCCCCTTACGTGTTGCTGGTAGTGCCGCTGCTCGTGGAGTCGGGAGCCTATCGCCAACACATCGACCGGATTCTGGTCATCGACTGTGCCGAGTCGGTCCAGGTAAAGCGGGTCATGGCGCGTAGCGGCCTGTCTGCCGACGATGTACTTGCCATCATGGCGACGCAGGCGAACCGCGAGGAACGCCGCGCAGCGGCAGACGATGTGCTCATGAACAGCGATGGCCTCGATGAGCTTCAGCCGCAGGTACTTCGTCTGCACCATCGTTATGTTGAACTGGCCAGAAAGGCCCCGGAACGGGCAGATACTTAAGGCGTACTGTTGAGATTTGTTCGCAAATGTCTCAGAATGCAGACAATTTCATCCAATTTCCCTCCCCGGCGGCAATGTGATTACCTACGAATACCCCTTCAACGAGCGCATCAGGACCCTGTTGCGTCTGGAGGATTTATTCGAGAAGGCTGCCTACTTCATTCAACAGGAAGGTCCGCGTGAGCATCATGTGGTCCTCCTGTCGCTGTTCGAGATTCTCGAGGTCGCCGGGCGCGCCGACCTGAAGCTTGACCTGATCCAGGAACTGGAGCGGCAACGCCAATCGCTGCTTGCCTTCCGCAACAACCCGGATATCTCCGAAGAGGCGCTTTCAGGAGCGCTTTATGAGATCGAACAATCCTCCGCGGCCCTCTTGGCCATGACCGGCAAGATTGGCCAATATCTGCGGGAAAACGACTGGCTGATGGCAATCAAGAGCCGGGCAGTGATTCCCGGGGGAGTCTGCGAGTTCGACCTGCCGTCCTATCATTACTGGCAACATCAGAACGCGACGATTCGGCAGGAAGCCTTGCAAGGTTGGCTGAAGCCGTTGACGCCGCTACGCGATGGCTTGTCGATTGTTCTGCGTTTGCTGCGCGCCAGCGGAACGCCGGAAAGCCAGTTGGCCAAGGGCGGTTCGTTCCAGTTGATGCTGGGTGGCAGCACGTCGCAGATGGTGCGTGTCTCGCTCAAGGAACCGCTTCCGTTCGTTCCTGAAATCAGTGCCAACAAGTACGCCTTGAACATTCGCTTCATCCGCCAGGACCTTGAAGCTCGACCGCGGCAGCCCGACGCGGCGGTTGATGTCCCGTTTGAAATAGTATTCTGCAACTTGTGATGCCCGCCAAAGAGAAGAAAGTGCGCTGTCCGCAGTGTGGCGGCGAATCGCTGTGGAGCCCGGAAAACAAATACCGGCCGTTCTGCTCTGAGCGCTGCAAGCTGATCGATCTTGGCGCCTGGGCTTCAGAAAGTTACCGCGTACCGGTGCAGGAAGAATCGGCCGAGCCGCTCGCCGAGCCGCACAAACCAGAATAGTCCGTCTCACCAGCCGCGCAACATGGCGATGCCGTGTGCGCCGTATGCTTGTGCCGTGTCGAGCAGCGCACCATGCATCCCGCCCAGGGCATAAGCCGGGATGGTCAGGCGCTCGACGAGTTTGCCGAAGCTTTCCCAACCCATCGCGGACGCATCCGGATGACTGTCCGTAGGCAGGACCGGGCTCAAAACCACAAAATCCACACCGAGGCCGATGGCACGCTGGAGATCATCCGCGGAATGGCATGACGCCCCGACCCATTCGACGTCGGGACGGTGTGCCTGTGAGCGAAGCGCATGCGCGGACAGATGCACGCCATGCGCACCGACCGCCAGAGCGAGCCGTTCATCATCGTTGATCAGAACACGACAATCATCAAACGCGCGGGCATGGGCCATAACCTCTTCAGCAAATCGCTGCCGTTCCCCCGCCGGAAGCGATTTGTCGCGAACCTGCAGCAAGCGAATTCCGTTTTCCAAGGCACGGACAACGCGCTCAAGTTCACGTTCGATTCCGATTTCCTCGGCGTGGGTGATGGCATAAACGTCGGGCAGCGCCAAGGCACGCAGGATCGGGCCATTCGCAGGGAGCACCGGTTCGACCCGAGGCACCTCACCAAGACGGGTCCAGACGGCACCTGTGTGTTCGTGCGGATGAATATCCCCCTGCCATTTCGTGACGCGGAAAAACTTCAGGCGAACGTGGGCATGCGGGTAAGTAAACTCGCGGCAAAGCCACGGGGCGGCTTGCAGGATGTCGATCTCCAGTTCCTCGCGCAATTCCCGGACAAGGGCATCATGGAACGTTTCGCCGGCTTCCAGTTTCCCGCCGGGGAATTCCCAGTATCCGGCATACACCTTGTCTGGCGGGCGCTGGGCCAGCAAGAATTCCTTACCGTCTTGCGTTTCTCGCAGCAGGATGGCGGCGGACACCTCGACAGTCCGGCTCATTTGCCGCGCCTTGTCCGCACTTTGTTGCGCGCGCCGGCCCAATCCTTGGCAAATTGCCAGGCGACTCGCCCGCTGCGCGAGCCGCGTTGCAATGCCCAGTTGAGCGCGTCGCGTTCAGCGCCCGCGATTTCGGCGTCCTCGCAACCGAATGTGCGCAACCAGTGAGCGACGATATTCAGATAGGCGTCCTGGTCGAACGGATAGAACGACACCCAAAGGCCAAAACGTTCAGAGAGCGAAACCTTTTCCTCGATGGCTTCGCCCGGATGGATTTCCTCGCCGACACGGTGCGTTTCGAGGTTCTCCTCGAAATACTCGGGCATCAGGTGACGGCGGTTCGAGGTCGCGTAGATCAGTACATTGTCCGGAGCGGCGGCAATCGACCCATCGAGCACGACTTTCAGAGCCTTGAAGGTAACATCGCCGGCATCGAAGGAAAGATCGTCGCAGAATATGATGAAGCGTTCCGGGCGATGTTCGATCAGGTCGACGATGTCGGGCAGATCGACGAGATCATGTTTTTCCACCTCGATAATCCGCAAGCCGTCGGATGCGTACTCGTTGAGCAGCGCCTTGATCAGTGACGATTTTCCCGAGCCGCGCGCACCGGTCAGCAGCACGTTGTTGGCCGGTTGACCGGCAACGAATTGGCGGGTATTTGCGTCGATTCTCACCTTCTGGTCATCGATGTCCTGCAGATCCTGCAGGCGTATGGACGCGGGACGCGGAACCGGTTGCAGATAACTTGCTGAACCGCGCTTGCGCCATCGGAAAGCAATCGCCGCACCCCAATCGGGAATCGGCGATGCAGGCGGCAGCAGCGGCTCGATGCGTTCCAGAAGCCTTTCGGCACGGGCAAGAAAGGCGGCGAGTTGCGGAATGGCGTCGCTCATCGGGGCGGTATACTCAGTCGATCAGGAAACATCGAACTTTAGCCAAACCATGACCAAAAGCCAAACAAGAATCCTGCCACGCGGACTGATCGCTCTGTTCTGCCTTTTCCTTTCCGCATGTGCCAGCGTAAAGGAAGCCCCTGTCGCTACCTGCCCGGTTTGCCCCGCCTGTCCCGGCATACCGGCGGTCGAAGCCCCGCCGCCGGCCAAACCGCTACAGCCCGCAAAATGGGGGGATCTGCCAGGATGGAGTGACGACGACCTCGCTGCCGCCTGGCCCGTATTCCTGCAGTCTTGCCGAGGCATGGCCAGCAAGCCACACTGGCCGCAATGGCGCGCGGTTTGCGACGAGGCACGTAATCAGCCGGGCATGGACGCACGGCCCATCCGCCAATTCTTCGAAAGCCGCTTTACACCTTTCCTGCTGACCAATCCGGATGGCTCAACCGAGGGCATGGTCACCGGCTACTATGAACCTCTGCTTCGGGGCGCTCGCACGCGGAGTGCAAAGCACGCCTTTCCCGTGTTGGGCGTTCCGCCCGACCTGCTCACCATCGACTTGTCGGACGTACTGCCCGATCTCAAGAACAAGCGCTTGCGCGGCCGCCTCGTTGGCAATCGCGTCGTTCCCTACTACTCGCGCGCCGAAATTGTGGAACGCGGCCTGGAAAAGACGTATCCGGAACGGGTACTTCTCTGGGTGGATGACGCAGTCGAACTGTTCTTCCTGCAGATTCAGGGCTCAGGGCGTGTGAAGCTGCCGGATGGCCGCTTCGTTCGCCTCGGATATGCCGACCAGAACGGCCATCCCTACAAGGCGATCGGGCGAGTGCTCGCCGATCGTGGCGAGATCCCCATCGAACAGGTTTCGATGCAGAACATTCAATCCTGGGCGCGAGCCAACCCAGCGCGCCTTGGCGAATTGCTCAACACGAACCCCAGCTACGTGTTTTTCCGCGAGATGCCACTCAGGGGTAATGGCGACGAAGGACCGCAAGGTGCCCTCGGTGTGCCACTGACCCCGGGACGAAGCATTGCTGTAGATCCACGCCAGATCCCGCTGGGAGCGCCGGTATTCCTCGCGACGACCCGACCGAATTCGAGCGAACCGCTTACGCGACTGATGCATGCACAAGATACGGGCGGTGCAATACGCGGCGTGGTG
The DNA here is from genome assembly GCA_003249625.1 of Propionivibrio sp. Next base: position 10,991 of record QKII01000161.1, read on the forward strand.
CGTGCCGATTTTTTCTGGGGATTCGGCCCGGATGCTGGCATCGAGGCGGGAAGGATGAAGCAATCCGGGCAGATGTGGGTTCTCCTTCCGCGAGAATCGGCACCAAAATAATGATCTTTTTCAGACTTTCATATGTCCGCCCCACATTGGTGCTCTGGAATTACCAAATGCACACGTATGGAACGTCCATTACCGCTTAAAAAACGTAACCTACTGCTTTAAAAGCATATTTAGTTCGGGAACGGTGCTTGCTTGCCACCTCTGATTCTTTTCAGGAGGGCGTATGGAAGCGCTGAAATCAGGAAGTGACGTTCTTTTCATTTTGCTGGGTGGCATCATGGTTCTGGCCATGCATTCGGGGTTCGCTTTTCTCGAACTCGGCACGGTTCGCCAGAAAAACCAGGTCAATGCTCTGGTAAAGATCCTTGTCGATTTTTCGATTTCGACCATTGCCTATTTTTTCATCGGGTATACCGTCGCCTATGGCGTCAGCTTTTTCTCCGGTGCCGAGGTACTGATGGAGAAAAACGGCTTTGAATTGACGCGTTTCTTCTTCCTGCTGACATTTGCCGCCGCGATACCAGCCATCATCTCAGGCGGCGTCGCCGAGCGGGCGCGTTTCAACCCACAACTCCTCGCCACCTTCGCCATCGTCGGATTCATCTACCCGTTTTTCGAGGGAATTGCGTGGAATCAGGCGTTCGGCATCCAGGCATGGCTGAAATCCAGTTTCGGATCAGAATTCCATGATTTCGCCGGCTCCGTCGTGGTGCACGCGATGGGAGGATGGATTGCCTTGCCCGCCGTACTGTTGCTCGGCGCACGACACGGACGCTACACAAAGGAAGGGCGCATCTCCGCTCACCCGCCGTCATCAATCCCCTTTCTGGCGCTGGGCGCCTGGATTCTCACGGTTGGCTGGTTCGGCTTCAATGTCATGAGCGCGCAGACCCTCGACAAGATATCCGGTCTGGTAGCCATCAACTCGTTGATGGCCATGGTTGGCGGAACACTGGTTGCCACCTTGCTAGGAAAAAACGACCCCGGCTTCGTACATAACGGCCCCCTGGCTGGCCTGGTTGCCGTCTGCGCAGGTTCCGACCTGATGCACCCGATCGGAGCTCTCGTCGTCGGCGGAACCGCCGGGGCGCTATTCGTCGTCATGTTCACCCTGACGCAAAACCGTTGGAAGATCGACGACGTTCTAGGCGTCTGGCCGCTTCACGGCCTTTGCGGCGCCTGGGGTGGCATTGCTGCCGGCATCTTTGGACAAAAGGCGCTTGGCGGCGCCGGTGGTGTTGCCTTCATGTCCCAGGTTGCCATGACCGCAATGGCAATCGCCGTAGCACTGACCGGCAGCGTGATTGTTTATGGCACACTCAAGGCAACACTGGGCTTGCGCCTCGACCGCGAGGAGGAATTCGAAGGCGCCGATCTTTCAGTGCATCGCATCAGCGCAACGCCCGAGAACGAGGTGAATTGGTAA